>DASQDN010000526.1:0-6034 GCA_035634155.1 Bryobacteraceae bacterium
AATCACAGGCAAAATGTTTTAGCCTGCCGACAGCCTGCCGTGCGCTAGCCCCATTCGTTCCGAGTGGGATTTAGTGAACGCACGTCGTACGGCGTGGACGAGCGTGACTTTCGCCCAGCGGCTTAGCGATCTGGAGCGAGAACGAGACCGCGTACTCCGATTCTGAGTTCGGCGATCGGTCGGGTTCGCTACGAATGCCGGCGTTGGCAGTAAGTTAGACGAGAAAAGAGAACTGCCGCCGTTTCTTCAATTTGGCATCTCTGGCCACGATTACTCCTGCTAAACGCCGTTGTCACAGGTATCGGAAGTGACCCTCGGCCCAGCATGGCGAGCCCAAGCCGCGAGGAACCCCGAGCCGCGAGGAAACCTCAGCTTTAATTTTGCCGCAGCATCCGAAAGCAATTTTCGGCACACAACGGATTCGCCCGACGCGCCAACCGCCCTCCAAGCGCTTGCCCGCCACCCACCGGAAAAATCACAAACAGCATCACGATAGCTGCGCGTGCCCTCCAGGCGCGAGAATGCCATTAACGCAATTTCCAAATTTATATCACCAACTTCCTCAACCACTTACCTCCAAGCCCTACCAGAATCACCAAACCCCAATGCTACCTTCAAACCAGAAAGGAGCGTCGTACCGCCATGAAAGGCGTCGAAGAACATCAGCGACCGGAATCCGGGCACTTCAGACCATGGACCCCACGCACCCGCGTGAAATCCACGCCCCCAACACCAACGCCCGAAATCCATCAATTCACCCCCCAATCCTTCGACACCTTAAAAGCCGTAATCTTTAAAGCCTTCGCTGAATTACCAGAAGCCCGCAAAGCATTCTGCGACGCCCTCACCGAATACAGCCGCCTCACCAGCGTCCCCGAGGCCCGAGCCACCCCATGACCGCGGCCGACATCACCACAGGCCTCGCCCACACTCTCGACCCCGTCCGCTTTGTGCGCGAATGCCTCAACTTCCACCCCGACGAACCGCAAACGCGCTTCCTCCAAGCCGCCGGCCATCGTGTCATCCTCAACTGCACCCGCCAATGGGGCAAGTCCACCCTCTGTGCAGCCGCCGCCGTCCACCGAGCCTTCGCGTCCCCAGGAGCCCTCATCGTCGTCGCCTCCCCCACCGAACGCCAAAGCGGAGAATTCATCCGAAAAGCCGCCGAATTTGTCCGCAATCTCGAAATAAAACCGCGCGGTGACGGCTACAACGAGGTCTCCATCCTTCTTCCCAACGGCTCCCGCATCGTCGGCCTGCCCGGCAGCCATCGAACCATCCGCGGCTTCTCCGCCCTTTCGCTCCTCATCCTCGACGAAGCCGCCCTAGTCCCCGACGAACTCTACCTCGCACTCCGCCCCATGCTCGCAGTCAGCCGCGGTGACCTCTGGATGCTCAGCACGCCCTACGGCAAGCGCGGCTTCTTCTACCGCGTCTGGACCGATGGCGGCCCGCACTGGAACCGCATCCGCGTCCCCGCTACCGAGTGCCCGCGCATCAGCCACGAGTTCCTCGCCGAAGAACGCGCCGAGTCCAGCCCCGAATACTTCAACCAGGAATATATGTGCCAATTCCACGCCACGCAGGACGCCCTCTTCGACGAGGACACCGTCCGCCGCAGGCTGGACCCCGGCATTGCTCCGCTCTTCCCCAATGGAGCGCCGTAAACGAGCGACAACCAAGTAACCACCAGGCAGCGAAACAATAGATGCAACCCGAATACTTCGCCGGTGTCGACCTCGGCCAGCGCCGCGATCGCACCGCCATCGCCGTCATCGAAAAGTCGACCCGCGTCGCCGAACGCCCTGACCCCATTACCTGGGAACGCCCGAAGACCACGGTCTTCCAAGTCCGCCACTTGGAGCGCCTCCCTCTGGGCACGCCCTATACCGCCGTCGTCGAACACGTCGCCCGCCTCGCCCGAGCCCTCTCCCACTCCGGCGCGTGCCCTACCACCGTCGCCATTGATGCCACCGGTGTCGGACTCCCAGTGGTCGACGCCCTCCGCATGCCTGGTGAATCCTGGCGCCTCATGCCGGTCACCATCGGATACGCCGATCACGCCAACTACTCCGAAGGCTTCTGGCGCGTCCCTAAACGCGACCTCATCGCTGGCCTCCAACTCGCCTTCGACGCCCGCCGCTTCAACATCGCTTCCGCTCTCCGCGATGCCGAAGTTCTGGTCGAAGAACTCTGCTCCATGCGAGCCAACACCCGGCCCTCAGGAGCCGTGTCACTCGCCAGTCCCGGAGCCCAGCACGATGACCTCGCCATCGCGCTCAGCCTCGCCTGGTGGGCCGCCGAAACCCGCCGCGCCGGCCAGCTCGGAGTTCCCAACCCACTGCTATAGGGCGAAACGAATTAAGGGCAGAAGAGAAAAGGAAGGAAGAAATCACAAACGCAGGCGGAACATGCATCGAACAAGGCGCCGGTCGGAGCAGGTGACCGGTGCCCGTTATAACCCAAGCGCGCAGCCGGCGCCGCAATCGGTCCGATCGAGGTCGTCAAATCGTATGTGTCATACGGCGGCTCCACACGATGCGGAATAACACCGCAACAGTTCACCAAGCCTTGTACGCCGACCCCGCGATACCGGAATTTTGGTTAGCAAACACGTAGCTCGAATTCCAGAATCGTGAACGAGCCCACACCGGCAAGATCGAAAACCGCAGTGATGTTGGAATTCGTATAAGCGTTCCCATTGAAAGCAACATCGTTGGTGTCGCCGGTGGCAGTCAGGGTCAGCAAACCGCTAACCGCGTTTCCGTCAAGCGTACCGGCGATATTGCCTTTGAAAATGTAAGCTGCCGGAGCCGCTGTCATGGAAGCAGCAAGCATCGAAAGCAGCACAACTTTAAGTAAAACAACACGCACAATCTCAATATAGATTGTCCTCCGTGAGGTTGATTGTAAGTTTAACTACCTAGAAATACGACTGTTTACTAATGAACACCACAAGCATGCTAAGCAGATCACCCAATGCTCGTGCAATCATGAGGATGTTTAGTCAACGAAACCATCGCTGTCGTGCCTTGTGAGGGCGTTGTGTGCGAAATAAAATTATCCACCGCCGCATCGTCTAGGCGTATTCAAGGTTTCCTGGTCGTTTGCGCGCGTCTCCTAACGGCCGCGGTTGCCGGCTGGACCGTATTGGCCACCACCAAACTAGTTGTGCTTCTCTGTACGACGCGTATCCTCGCGCTGATAATGAGTCCGGATTTGCTTCCGAGCCTGCTGGTCGTGATCGACATGGGAGCGCTGGCAGCGTGCGGATGGATGGCGGGGCGGGTCGGGAGACCTCGTGTTTGGCCCACCGCCATCTTAGCTGCCGCGGGGCTATCGCTGTATGATTTCACTCCTTACCTTCCGCTCAACGTCCCCTGGGTCTTTCGACTGGCAAAGAACACTTTCAGCGACTCGCGTTACGTCTCAGGCCTGTCCGCGACGTTGACCATCCACGCGCTAATGTTGGGTAGCTTGTTCGCCGGTGCGCAACTCAGCCGCCCAAGAAGAGCGCCGATGGAACTCGGCATCAGACGCTGATGCTGCAACCGGTGACCTTCCCGCCGTTTCGTAGGTGCCAGACGGGATTTACTTTTGTCGTGCCACGCCGCAATTGTCAATAGCTATGAGGATATGGGTGTTGTACGTCCGCAGATTTCGGGAACTCAAGGCATTTGGTGGCTGAACGGGGTCGCAGACACGGCCAACGGCTACAACAACAGTACACAACTAACAGCCAACTCGCCAACGGTGCCCCCGGCATATCGGACGGTTGTCTCTGACCCGGTCAGCATTTCGTGCAGCACCTCCGGCGTGACAACGGTCACGAGTACGGGCCCAAGCTCCAACTGCACGTTTGACGTTGCATGAAGATCAGCTACGGCGAATTTGAATCAAATCTGTTTACGATGAATGTGAATAAGCCGAGAAGTTTAGTCTCAGCCTATCAACACACGGTAACCCCACGAGCGATGCTAGCTATGCAGCCGGATACATTTCCATCAACTAATTACATCAGCGTAGACGCCTGTGGTACGCGATGACGGGCATTGCAATAAACGAACAGTTCGGGCCGTGGAGTTATGATTATTTGTCGTACAACTGGAATCATCCTGCGGCGTGCTGTGACCCGCGGACGGGACTCACTCAGTGTCCCACAGGGTACTCGGGGTGGGTGTGGGCAGACCGAATTTCACACTTTTGTTGTTCTGTGTGCACCCCACCCGTCACGAACCCACAGACGCCACTTTCATCGACCAAGGTTGATTACGCGACTCAGAGCTGGCGGCTCGGTTCGAACTCGATTGGAGCAGGGTCGGTAGTACAAACCAACACACTTCAACGTTATGTCGATCACGGTCGACACGAGGCAATCGTCAGCCCTGTAATTCCATAGACAGGTATACACATATGCTCGGCAACGTTCTGAGATTTCTCGTTGTGGCGACACTCCTTTCGCCGCTGGTCGGTGCACCGGCGGGGCCTGTCTCGCTGGGAAACCTCCACCGGGCTGCGTCCGACGTAGTCGTGGGCGTGCTGGGCGTCCCGTCCACGGGCGTGATCGAGGTGACCGTCCAGCGCGTGGTGAAGGGCGCGATGTCGCCTGGGATGGTGGTTTCCATCCCCGTGCGGTTACCTCTCGCGGAAACGGCGCGCGCGACGGCGGATGTTCAGCAGCCAGTGATCGTGTTGTTTCAGAGAACTCCCAGCGGGTTGAAATTCGTGCCTTCCTCCTTAACGCATTTCTTACCCGGACAGGGTCTGTTCTACGCTGCGACTCCGACAGGTCCGGGAAGCGACTTACTGACGACGCCATTATCGTCAAGCCTAGATTGGCTGATTGCAGAGTTTGGGGCTGGGCTTCTGGGGAAGAAGGAAGTCCGAGACGATTACTTGGTTTTTCTGCCTAGCATTTTGTGCGAGGCCGCCACTCCGTCCTCGGACAGACTCAGAGTGGCTTTGGCATCCAGTCCCATCCCTGGCCTTCGCGCGGGCGGCTACATCGTCGGGATTCTCAGGGGCAATGTTGCTGCTCTTGCCAGGATCGAAGAGATAAGCTCCTGACGGAGGCGCATGTCCGGGCTGTGGACCTAGCGGCGGCCTTAAACTGGCGTGACGCTAACCCCGAAGCGGTTCGGATTTTGGGTGAATTGGCCCGCGAATCCGGGGGGAAGACTTCGTTCTGGGCGCTTCAGACCCTGCGAAAACTGAAGACCAAGGCGGCGTTTCCTTACCTTGCGGCAGCGCTCGACAGTGCAGACACGAATGTACAGTACCAAGGGATGCTGGGCGGGCTGAGTTCGCCAATGGCCATTGGGAGGAACGAGCACCAGACGCGCGCTCCACTCGTGCTGGACTACCAGGTCCGCCGACTGAGTTTACGTCTTCAGATATGCTCGCACATTTTCCTGCAATGGACACCTTTCAGCAGAATCGAGAACAGTACGTTAGCTTTTGGAAAGCCTGGTGGCAGAGCAATAGCGCGAGGACTCGTTACTGAGCACAATCATGTGATAATCGAGTCTGCTTGAAATGGGTGGGCTCGATATCACAACATCCTTGCCGATGTTTGCTGACCATAATTCACTGCTTAAACGAACACGAACATAAGGTAACCGATACCACCTTCAAAGGTGGTGGGTTTGGCTTGCGATTGCCAGCACGTCATCGGCTACATTCGCTCGTCCGTGTTCCGGTTCAGTTGGAAATGGAGAAGGCGTTCTCCCACTAAGCTAATGGAGAGAACGCATGAAGAAGCAACGGAAGCACTACGCGCCCGAAGAGAAGGTCGCAATCCTGAGGCGGCATTTGCTGGAGAAGGAACCCATCTCAAGAACGGTGCTGCTGCCTTCGAGCAGAAACGGCCAACCAACCATTCCGCTGACCAAGAGCGGATTGCATACCTGCAGAAGAAGATCCAGACGAAGGACGAGGTTCTGGCAGAGCTGATGGCGGAGCACGTCGCGCTAAAAAAAGACATTGGGGAACTCTGACCGGGAGTTGGGTCCCGCACGCTACGCGGGACCAGATC
>DASQDN010000527.1:0-3392 GCA_035634155.1 Bryobacteraceae bacterium
CGGCCCCGGATCGAGCTTCGGTCACCATCAGCGGCAACTGCGAAAGCTGCTTGCGGATTAGATAACGAGCCAAGTCTTCGTCGTCGATCACCAACAGACGCCGCGTTCGAGTCTGGGACGCGACCAGCGCGGCGTCCGAGCCCAAAGTCTCTGCCGCGCTATCAGACGGCGAGCCCGAATGGTAACGCGCCGGCAGACGAACCGAAAAGTGAGACCCGTCGCCTGGTGCGCTTCGCAAGCCAATTGAACCGCCGAGCAGTTCGGCAAGCTTTCGCGACAATGGCAAGCCTAGGCCAGTGCCTTTCACCTTGCGCTGTCGCACACTGTCGATCTGGTAATACTGCTGGAATACCTGGTCCTGTTCTTCGGAGGCAATGCCGATCCCTGTGTCGGATACGGTGAAGATCACAACGCCGGAAAGGTCATCGAGGGCGCAATGCAGCCGAACCTCGCCGCGCTCGGTGAACTTCAATGCATTTGAGATGAAGTTCCGCAGGATCTGCGCGACCTTGGCTTCATCGCTGTACATCGGGGGCAGATCCGCCGTCGGCTCTTCGATGATCAGCTGCACTTGCGGATTCGTATTCAACGGCCGCATCATGCCGCGGAGGGTGCCCAGCAGCGTTGCAATGTCGAACTCGGCGGCGTGCACTTCGATCTTGCCGGCTTCTACCTTGGCAAGGTCGAGCAGATCGTTCACCATGTCCGTCAGTTCGCGGGCCGCGTTGTGGATGAATGAGACCTGCTTCTCCTGTTCCGGGGTAAGCGGACCGTCCAGCCGGTCGATGAGGATCTTGGACAGCGCCATGATCGAGTTCAGCGGCGTGCGGAACTCGTGACTCATGTGGGACAGGAACGTGGATTTGAGGCGGTCTGCCTGGCGAAGATGCTCGGCCTTTTCGTCGAGCTCGGCATACAACGCGACCACGCCGCGGTTGGTGTCTTCGAGCTCGCGATTCAACTGCACCAGTTCTTCCTGACGAACCCGCAGATCGGTGAGGGTCAGCATGAGTTCGCGGCTCTGCTGTTCGAGTTCCTGCTCGGGGTTCTCCGCCGATCGAGCCAACTCGCCGGTGATGTGCGCCAGGTCGGCGGACTGCAACTGTCGCCCGCGTCGAGGCATCGCTTTGCGCATCCACACGGTGGTTCCTTTGCCGGCGGCCGTGTCAATGCGGAAGTCGTCCATCAGCTTCTGCGCCCCGAGCACGCCGAGGCCCATGCCGGTAGTGGATCGATAGCGTCCGTTCAGGACCGCATCCAGATTGGGGATGCCCGGCCCCGTGTCGACAACTCGGACCTCGAGCCCGCCATCCACCATAAACTCCACTCGGCCGCCGCCCGCATAGCGGAAGGCGTTGCGCGCGATTTCGGACACGGCGGTGGCGATGCGGGTCTGCTCCTGTGTATCGAACTGGAGGAGCGCTGCGATCTGCCGGGAGCGCTGCCGCGCAGCGACAACGTCCTGTTCGGTGCGCAGCTTCATGGTCAGGAGCGGCGCGTTCATTGACGCACCGCCAAGACGGTGACGTCGTCGCGTCCGCGGCTGTAGTCGCGGTAAAGGAGGCCAGCGATGATAGCCGGATTATGCTTTATCACGCCTGGGTATCCTTCGAGGCCCCACTGCGATTGAAGTCCGTCGGAGTGCATCACCATGATGGCGCCCGGACGCCATGTGTATGTGAAGGACCCTATCTTGCGAGCTTCCACCCCCGCGGTTCCGCTGAACGACACCAGGTGGATATTCGACGTGCCTGAATGCAGCACTCCCGAGATGTTTCCGAGGCCACAGTAGTTGACAACGGAGTTTCGAACCTCTGCAATCGCCACAGCGGCGCCACGCGTCGCCCGCAGCGCCGAGTGGATCTCTTCCATGACTCCGGTTACTGTGTCGAAGCGGCTATTCTCAAACGCTTGAACAGCACGGTCGGCGGCTAGGGCGGCAAACTCGCCGTGGCCGAGCCCGTCCGCCACCAGGATCCAAACGGCTCCGCCTTTTTCCACTATGCTCCAGGCATCACCGCAAACCTGCTCACCTTTGAAGGGAACGCGGGCTGCTCCATAGCCACTGGTATGCGGGCCGAACTCGGCCCAGACTACCGTGCCGGTATGGTTCGAGAAGATGTCGAACGAGTCCGACAGGCGCTTCATTGCGCCGAGCCCTGAGCCAGCGGTTCCCGACGTAGAGTAGCCATCGCGAAGGCATGCGGCTACGTTCATCCCCGGCCCGCGATCTATGGCCAGCATCTGCAGAGAACTGCCCGAACTGCTGAGAAGGATCTCCGAGCCGCGGGCGTGCTTCAGCATATTGGTTGCCGCTTCGGTGACAACGACTCCAACCTTGCCTGCTTGTTCTTCCGATAAGCCCAGCTTGTTTGCAAGGTGGATTGCGATGCGACGCGCCTCCGCCGCCTGGCTCCGCTCTTGAATCGGCAGGTGCGCCAACAGGCGCGTTAGCTTTTCCATCGCACAATGGTGACGCGGGTGCCTTCGCCGGGTTTCGAGTCAATCTGAAACTCACTCGACAATCGTTTGGCGCCGCTTAGCCCAAGGCCGAGTCCGCCGCCAGTGGTGTAGCCGTCCTTCAGGGCCAGATTGATGTCGGCGATGCCCGGACCCTGGTCTTCAAACAGGAGCCGCACACCGGGCCGCGTTCCGCTGGTTACGCGCTCCAGAATGACAGTGCCTCCACCGCCGTAATCGAGGGTATTGCGGGCCAATTCGCTGGCGGCAGTGACAACCTTGGTTTGGTCGACCAGACTGAGGCCGACACGAATGGCAAGCGCCCGTACGGCTTGCCTTACTCGCACGACGTCTTCGCTAGTTTTGAGGTCTAGCTTGGCTTCGACTTCCCCCACGCGGTCACTCGCCTCCCCGTGTGGTCACGCTTCGAAGCAGATGCATTCCGCGTTCCACGTTTAGTGCCGTGCGGATTCCGTTGAGCGACAAGCCCAATTCGACGAGTGTGATGGCGACCGCAGGCTGCATGCCCACCAGAACGGTTTGCGCATCCAGCAAACGGGCCATTCCAGCGATGTTAGCCAGCATGCGTCCGATAAAGGAATCGACAATCTCCAGCGCGGAGATGTCGATCAACACACCACGGGCGCGCGCCTTGACGATCTTCTCGGTGAGATCTTCCTGCAGCGTCATCACCAGGCGGTCGTGCATGTCCACCTGAATCGTGACCAGGAGAAACTCACCCATCTTCAGGATGGGTATTCTATCCACGATTAAACCTCGCGGGGGCCGACAGAAACGGTGGAGGCCGCGTTACGAACGACAGATAGGCCGGATCGCCTCAACGCAACGGAGAAAGCATCGGCGAGCGTCGCCTTGGTGGTCACGTTGGCAAGGTCCACACCGAGATGAATGATCGTCTGCGCGATCTGCGG
>DASQDN010000528.1:0-3714 GCA_035634155.1 Bryobacteraceae bacterium
ATATCGGCTTGTGCGATGTCGCCATCGGCCAGGCAGATAAGCGTATCCGAGGTTGGACCCAGTCGCTCAAAGCGGAGTAGCGTGAGCGGGTTGTTGGCAGGGTCATAGGCATAAACACCGATGCCTGGGCACGACAAGACCACCGAGGATCGGAGCAGGAACCCGGAAACGACGTTCAGCGATACCTCGGGTGCTGGTACCCCGAAAGCCGCTGCTCTCACGCGTGCCGTAGCGGCCGTGGCTTGCTGATCAAGCATCGGAGAGACGGCACGATCCAGGTTCATCTTTGCGGCATCCGCGGCAGAAGTGAGATTACGACCGATGCTAAAGGCGCCATCCATCGCCGCATCCACCCAGTTCATGTCGACATAAAAGAATCGAATGGACTCGGGGGGAAGCATGCCTTCATCGGGCACAAGGTAATTGATGGGTATTCCTGCCAGCAGCTTCAGCCGGCTGAGCCAGCCCGCGATGTCAGGAGGCAGTGTAACGCTACCAAGCGTCTCGGCGATGGCGGCCGGATCGCTGAACGTGGCGCCGATCCGGGCTTGCAGATGGACCCTTGAGAAGAGATGATGCACCGGGCTTAGTCCTTTCGCGCGAGCGCTTGAAGTGTCTTATGCAGCAATAGTCGCGACGCGGTGACCCTTTCGGCGCCGGCTAGCGCAAACGGAATAGGTCCCGTATCCAGCACGGATTGAAATGTTGAGTTCAGGATCTGATTCTCAATGCTGTCTACGACCTGCTGGGATAGCCCGGTCTTCCAGTTGTAGAGCGATGTCGAAAAGCCGGTGTCCTGCAGCGCGAGCATCCGTCCGATAGTCCAGGCGCTGCCATACGACTGATCGAAGAGACCGGTCGTGGGGTCAAACCGATTAGCCTGATCGGCCGATTCGAGAGGTGTCTTCAGAGACTCCTCAACTGGATAAGGAACTAGCGGGCCGCGGTACCAGGATACTGTCTTCTCACCCGTTCGGAGGTTGGTATTCAGGGGAACGAACCCCATCTCAAGCGCGTCCGCAATTGTCGTGTTGCTACCGCTGTACGGCAGACGAAGATTCGTATTCGTCGCATCGGCGCCGTTCGGATCCGTGCGCCCATTCAAGCTGAGCAGTTGATTCACAAAGGTGGCTGATTCACCGGTGGAATAGAAGGTCCAACTGGTGAGAACCGCCAATCGGAGCGACGCTGATCCGCTGAAGGTGTTGCCCGCTTGCGGTCCGCCGCTGTCGTTCGGAAGAAATGCCTCCAGTTCTTCGAGCGAGACCAAGTAAGCGTAGGTCTTCTTGCCAGTCTGTGGGAGCCGATTGCCGAAGACAACCGAGTACGTGCCCAACGGAACGCCCGGTCCATTCGTCCCTGGCATTGTGGCCTTGGTAAGGAGGTTCACCTGCCGGATGTGGGCCATCAATGGGAGATCGGTGATGGTGGGAGCGATCTGCCAGAAGAACGATAACGGAATGTCCAAAACCTGAATGGGATCTGCAAGCGACTCGCCGGGATCTAAGTCGGTATTCTGCGCGTTATAGAAGTACGAGTAGTTACCGCCCAGGGTGCTATCCGGATTCAGAGCGGGCGTGAAGAGATCGCCGATGGTTGCAGCTACAGGTGTAAGGGATGGGAGCGGATCGTCTTCATCGAGCAGCAAGACTGCCAACCACGTTGCGACATCGGGCTGGGCCGCTAAGCCTACTTTGGGCGTATACGGATCGCGGGTCCACGGGAATGTCGTCTTGGTGAAGACCACATGCGGCAGGACGGTGGTAAACTCTCCGGAATCGTTGTCGGCGGGGAACACAGAGTCGACAAGCGTGGACGAGTCCGACAGAGAGAAGCGATCGCCTTGGACGGCAAACGTGTACTTCTGCGTCATCGAATCGCCGCTGATCGGATTGTTGTTGGCGTCGTTGACGACCTGTGAGAGTGTCAGTTGATAGACGCCATCTTCGAAGCCCGGAAGCTGATGCTGAATGAAAGTGACGGTCTCGTTCGCCAGTGGATTGGGAGTGGAACTCATAGGGTTGTATGTCACGAATCAGCTCCCAGTAGTTCGGTGGTGGGCCAGTTCATAAGGGCTTTCTGCGCCATCATAGTCAGACTCACGTCGGCGGGCGCGTAAGTGTCAAAGGAAGCTGCCAGGTCTGTGAGAAGACTGGTGCGCTGACCGGCAACCCACGGGTCAACCAGTGCAGCCAGCTCATTTCCCGTATTCACGATGCTCTCCGAGTGAGCTCCGGAAATGGCGATGGTCAAGTCACCCTGCGCATCGGTAGTTGCCTGAACGGTGAAATTCGGATCTACCGTCGCTGTTTGATAAGAGAAGCCGGTCGAAGATCCCGGATCAAATAACAGTGCCAACAAAGGAACGTTACTGACCTGGTCAGGATGCTGTGGAATGGGTGTGATCTCGAATCCGACCAGTGTCGAATTTGTCAGCGGCGGGTCATTGGCCGTCTTCTGGTCATTCTTCGCCGTCCACAGCGCCGCATTGCTGTTCAGCAGGATCGGCATCACGGACAGGCCGGTGACCAGGGTATTGGAATCGACCCGGAGCAGCGTAATCGTGTGGTACGACTTCACGCCCTTCTGGTCCATGGGACCGATGTCGAGATTCGGGTTCCATACCTGCTGCGGTGAGAATGTGGACGGCGGCAGATCGAGGAAGAGACCGTCGGCGTCGACTTTTCCGTAGCTGGAGACGTTCGGTGAGATTGTGTCTACACCGCCAGTGATGGTCCACTGGCCGATGTTCGACGGGATGGAGCTGTTGGTGTCGATGACAAAGTGATCCGGGTCAATCAGCCAGTTGTCCCCGTCATAGGTACCGAGCAGTCCTTTAGCCACGGTGGCTTTGATGACATTGACGGTGACGAGTGGATCCGGCGCGCGGACCGCCGCTCGAGCCGTGCGCCTTGTCATTGCTCGGAGTTGAGGCTGCTGTTTGGGCGTTGTATCCGGCGGCAGGAAACTGGCGCGGAAGGTGTCCCAGTTTATCGGTGGCGGGGTGGACGGAGGCGCTCCGAAGCTGATGGTGAAGGAAACCACATCAAGGTCCACTGTCGCCTTGCCACCGAACTCCGGACCCCAGATCGCGAGAGCAGCGCCCACGTGCACATTCAACGTGAACAGTCCGAGATTGACCGAGCAGCCGATGGTGACGTAGGCGCTTGCTTCGTAGTGGAACGGCGCCCACGCGATCAGGAAGTCGACACCGGCACTAAACCACGCTTTGATCGGTCCGGAACTCCACGTGGCGGTCATGGAAATACCCGCCATCATCATCGCTGGCGTCAGTGCGAAGTACGCCTGACCCGTGATCTGCAGCGGCCCCAGACCGGCTGACATCGCGAGTCGCGGAACGGTGGGGTAGTAAAGGGGCTTGTCGAAGGCGGGATGATAGCCGCCGATTGAGACTACGAATTGGCCCTTGTGGTCATCCTCGCCCGTGTGCTGCGTCGCGCCAAACCAGATGTAGAAGGCAAACCCGCCGGAAAGGTGGATGAACCCGCCGTAGATATAGGAGGCAGGGTTCAGACGACCATCGACCGCCAGGAGTCCGCTGGCGGGAGTGAACGATGCAACGATATCGATCTCGATGTAGGCGAGAGCTGCTCCCGATGCGGGGAATGACATGGAACAGCTTCCTAACAGTCCCACTTGGAAGCTGACACCAAACGAGACAGTGACCAGCGCAAAGGCGTTGATCATCTCGAA
>DASQDN010000529.1:0-3985 GCA_035634155.1 Bryobacteraceae bacterium
AGACCATGCCGCCGCGCGCGGAGCAACGTTGATTCTTCGTGGAATCCGCGCCATCTCCGATTACGAATACGAGTGGCAGATGGCGCTGATGAACCGCAGGCTCAGGCCCGAAATCGAGACCATGTTCCTGATGGCCGGTGAAGCGCATTCGTTTATTAGTTCGCACCTGGTAAAAGAGGTGATCCGCCTGGGTGGCGGCGTCTCAGACCTGGTGCCGCCCGCCGTTGAGCGGCGGTTGAAAGATCGAATTCTCGGAGAGAAACCATAAATGCAAGCAGCCCTGGAATTGTCTGAACGCATCGGCCTCATAAGCGTGTCTTCCACCATGAAGGTGGCCGCCGACGCCGACCGTCTTCGCCGCGAAGGCGTGGACGTGGTCGACTTCGGCGCGGGAGAGCCCGATTTTCCCACTCCTGACAACATCAAGCACGCCGCCATCAACGCGATCAACGGCAACTTTACCAAGTACACGCCCGCGGGTGGCACGCAGGAACTCAAACAGGCGCTGTGTGACCGGCATCGCGAAGACTACGGCACCAACTACTCGGCGAATGAGTGCGTGGTCACCGTCGGCGGTAAGCACGTCATCTTCAACCTCGGCCAGGTCCTTCTCAACCCCGGCGACGAAGTCATCATCCCGGTTCCTTACTGGGTCACGTACAAGGACGTGGTCAACTACACCGGCGCCAAGTGCGTCTTCGTCGAGACGAGCGAGGCGGACGGCTTTACCCTCACCGCGTCCATGATCGAGCCGTACATCACGGACAAAACGCGCATGGTGATCATCAACTCGCCCTCGAATCCCAGCGGCGGCGTCCTTGAACGCGAAGAGTTCGAGCGCATTCTCGCCCTCACCTCGCGCCGCGATATCTGGCTGATGACGGACGAGTGCTACTGTCGCTTCGTCTATGACGGCGACCCGTATTCCATCGCTTCTACTAAGGGCGCCAAGGACACCGTGCTCGTGGCCGGCTCGCTCTCGAAAACATACGCGATGACGGGCTGGCGCATCGGCTTCGGCCTTGGACCCGCCGCCGTGATGTCGTCCATCAACAAGCTGCAAAGCCACAGCACGTCGAACCCGACCTCCATCGCGCAGAAGGCCGCCGTCGAGGCCGTGCGCGGTCCGCAGGAATCGGTCGGCGTGATGCTCGCCGAATACCGCAAGCGCCGCGACTACGTCATCGAACGCTTGAAGCAAATCCCCGGTGTCAACATCGGTGTGCCCAAGGGCGCCTTCTACGCTTACCCCGACGTTAGCTGCGCCATGAAGGAAGGCGGCATCCGAACGTCCATGGAGTTTGCCGAACAGCTTCTGGCCAAAGCCAACGTGGCCGTCGTGCCCGGCGAAGCCTTTGGAACAGAGAAGCACATTCGCATCTCCTACGCCGCATCCATGGAAGAACTCCAGCGCGGCCTGGATCGTCTCCACAAGTTCATCATCGAGGCATGAGCGTCAGGCTGTTGGAACCCGAGTTCGTCGAGCGGGTTTGGGGAACCACGCGCCTGGCGCCGTTGTTCCCCGACCAGCCCAAGGAGATTGGCGAGGTCTGGTTCAACGCAGGCCCCGCTTTTCCCGTCCTGGTTAAATTCATCTTCACCTCGCAGCGGCTGTCTGTCCAGGTGCACCCGAAGGACGCATACGCCCGGCAAGCCGAGAACTCGCGCGGTAAAACCGAGATGTGGCACATTCTTGCAGCCGAGCCCGGCGCCACCATCGCTCTTGGCTTCAATGAGCCGCAAACGACAGATTCACTCCGCGCGGCCATTGCTGACGGCTCGGTCGAGAAGCTTCTCAATTGGGTCCCCGTTAAACCCGGCGACACCTACTTTGCCGAAGCCGGCACCGTACACGCGATCGGCGCCGGCATCACACTTTGCGAAATTCAGCAGAATTCCGACGTTACCTACCGGCTGTACGATTACGGCCGTCCGCGCGAACTGCACCTGGAAAAAGGACTCGCGGTCGCCGACACTCACCCCTACGACGGACGCCGCGACTACCCGATCGTCTGCGATCACTTCAACGTCGATCTGCTTGAAATCGACGCGCCCGTAAGCTGCAGTGCCGGATGCGACGGCACGCTCATCGTATTGGAAGGGTCCGGAGCATTCGACGATACTGCGGTCGGCGCCGGTCAGGTAGCGCTTGTGACGGCGGGAAGCGAACCCGTGCGCGTTACTCCATCCGGCAAACTAAAAATCCTGCACGCCAAATGCAGCTCGGAAACCTAACCGAACCCGAGCTCGTCAGCGCTTTCCAGAGGGGTCCCGCAGCGCCGGCAGATGACCGCGCCGCAATCGCCGCACGCAAGTGGATCGGCGACCGGAGCCGCGCACCGCGGACAATAAAATTCTGGTTGCAATGTTTGGTTGGCTTCAGTCATCCACTACCCGAGGGGCGGGCTCCGCGCATTGAGAACGAAACGTCCTAACCATCTTATGCTCCTTGCGGCGTGCGCTCTCGCCGCAGGGCTGCTGCTCGGGTGTAAGACCGATTCTTCTAAGACCCCCGTCATCGGTACAGCGTTCGCCGGACCGATCAAACTTAACCTGCGCGAGGAAATCTCGCCGGCCTCGAAAAACATCGCCACCGCCAAACATGGCGAGAAGCTCGAGATCCTCCAAATCCGCCGCCGCTTCGTCCGGGTGCGTACCCCCGACGGCAAGGAAGGGTGGACCGACTCGCGCAATCTTCTGTCGTCCAAGCAAATGGCCGAGCTTGCCGATCTGGCCGACCGCTCTAAGAAACTGCCCGCGCAAGGACAGGCCAGCGTATACGGGCTCCTGAACATGCACCCCGAGCCTACCCGCGGCTCCACCACCTTCTACCAGATCCAGGAAGGCATGAAGGTGGACGTGCTCGCCCACAAGCTTTCGCCAAAGACCAGCCCGCCGCCGAACCCTGCCAATAACCTCGACCTGAAAAAGGCGCCGCCGCGCCCGACGAAAAAGAAGAAGGAACCCGAATACCCGCCGCCTGCGCGTCCCGCCGCGCCGGGGCTGCCGCCCAACTGGGTCGAGCTATCGAAGACTCGCATGGAGGAGCCTCCGCCGCCCGAGCCCGTTGAGCCACTAGACCCGAAGGCCAAGAAGAAGAAACGTCCGCGGCCGCGACCTGGCGGTCCTCCGATGGAAGATTGGACGCTGGTCCGCACCAGCGACGGCAAAGCAGGATGGGTGCTCTCGCGCATGCTGGTCATGGCGATCCCCGATGAGGTCGCTCAATACGCCGAAGGAGCCCGCATCACCTCGTACTTCCCGTTAGCCGAGGTCAACGATGAGGGGCAGATCAAACACCATTGGCTCTGGACCACTATTCGCGAAGACAACGTGCCATACGAGTTCGACAGCTTCCGCGTTTTCACCTACGTCGTGAAGCGCCACCGCTACGAAACCGCCTACATCGAACGGAACGTAGAAGGCTACTACCCGATCCAAGCCAGTCCAGGCGCCATGCCGAAGTTTTCCCTCATCCTGCGCGAAGCCGATGGCAAGCTTTACAAAAAGACGTGGATCATGGAAGGCTACATGGTGCGCAAGATCGCCGACGAGCCGTATTCGCCCAAGGCGAGCGATGCGCCGGAAACTAAGTCCGACGGCATTGCGGACAAGCTGCGCAGTCTCCTCGACGGCAGCTAGCGAGACTTACATCTCCACCCGATCCATCGCCAGAAACTCGCGAATATGCGGATGGTCCACCGTATCCATCTCCGCTACAGGTCCGAAGTAGATAATCCGGCCTTCGAACAGGAACACCACCTTGTCGGCGACTTTCCGCATCAGGTCCAGATCGTGCGTCACGACAACCGAGGTCAGATGCAATTGCTCCTTTAGCCGCAGCATCAGGTTGCCGAGGTGCGCCGACATGATGGGATCCACCATCGTGGTCGGCTCGTCGTAAAGGATGCACTCAGGTTGCGCCGCCAGCGCGCGGGCGATCGCAACGGCGCGCTTATACCCGGTTGACAGGTCGGCCGGAAAC
>DASQDN010000530.1:0-4636 GCA_035634155.1 Bryobacteraceae bacterium
GCCACGCCGCTTGTATGACACCGACTGGACCAACATCGCGCCGCGCGTAGGAATCGCCTGGCGGCTCACACCGCAAGGTAAGACCGTGATCCGTGCCGGTGTGGGGTTGTTCTACCAGTCCCCCACGCAGTTGGACACAACCACCGGTTATCAGCAGCAGACCAACTACATCACCACGCTCAACGGCATCCATCCATCGGCCGGCGCGAGCCTCACCGGCCCTTACTCGTTGGCGCATCCGTTCCCCGAAGGAATCGCCGTGCCGCTCGGTTCCAGCCAGGGCTTGCTTACGAATGTTGGAAACGGCGGCATCAGCTTCGACCCGCCGCACTTCAAGATTCCCCGCACCTATCAGTACTCGTTTGGCTTTCAACACGAGTTGCCCGGAAGCATCCTGTGGGAGACGTCGTACACCGGCAACTATCAGATCTTCGTCAACATTGGCTACGACATGAACTCGCCTGGACTGCAGAATCAATTGCGAGCCATCGAGGACCCGGTCTTCTACAGCCGCACCTTGCCGAACCCGTTCCGCGGCCTGATTCCAAACAACGGAAGCCTCGGGACCGGCGCGACGATCCAGGCCACCAGTCTGCTGCGTCCGCTGCCCTTGTTCAACGGCGGCGTCACCAACAACCTGATGCAGAATGGCCGTTACCGATCCGATCAACTCCAGACCAAGCTCGAAAAGCGCATGCTGGGTGGAGGCAAGTCGGGCGTTCTGACTTGGGTGCTCTCGCATACGTGGGCGAAGGCTTTTGAAGAGAACCACCGCCTGAACTCATGGAATGCGGCGGAACCGCTGATCAAAGAACTCGACAACACCGATAAGGCTCACAGCTTCGCCTTCAGCGGCGTCTACGATCTGCCTTTTCGAAAGACCAGCGGCTTCCTCAACGGGCTCGTCAGTGATTGGCGATCCAGTTGGATCCTGACCTACTACTCCGGCAACCCCACCACATGGCCGGACGTAGTGATCCTGCCGGGATGCAGTTGGCATGCCGCCAATCAGAACGAGAACAGTTGGTTTAACAACGATAAGAACTGCTATCGCGCGAACCCGACGAACAACATCCGTACCGTGCCGGATCGCTTCGGCGACATTCGGAATCCGGCCGTAGGTCCATTCCTCAACATGGCTCTCGAGAAGACGATTCCGGTCAGCGAGCGGTACCGTTTCCAGCTTCGAGGCGAAGCCTTCAACGTTACCAACTCCGTGCAACGGCCGGGACCGGATACGTCGTTCACGAGCGCGACCTTCGGGCAGCTTCCGAAGTCACAGCTCAACTTTCCCCGATTCTTTCAACTCGCGGCAAAGTTCTACTTCTGATTACAGCCGTCCCAAACGTCCGCCATCTACCCGCAGCGCGGCCCCATCGATAAAGGCCGCGTCTGCGGACGCAAGATACGCGATCGCCGCAGCTACATCCTCGGCTTTGCCGACATCGGCGCGATCGATCTGCTCCAGGCCCGATTTGATGTTCGGGTTCTCCCATAACATCGGCGTGTCTACCGCCCCCGGCAGCACTGCATTCACCCGAATGCCCTTGGCCTTGCCTTCGATTGAGGCCGAACGGGTCAGCGACAACATCGCTGCTTTCGCCGCGGCATACGAAGTCACCAGAGGGGTGGTTTCCACGGCATTAATGCTAGATACATTCACAATCGCGCCGCCCGATTTCATCGTGACGAAAGCAGCTTTCGTAAAGTAGAAGGCGCCGAGCAGATCCACGCGAAGCACCTTGAGCCAGTCCTCTTCCGTGTGCTCCTGCAGGCTCTTGAAGATCATCAGCCCCGCGTTGTTCACCACCACGTGCAGGCCACCGAACTTCTCCACGGCCGCAGCCACCGTTCTTCGAACATCCTCCTCTTTCGACACGTCACAGGCGACGCCTAATCCCGCGATCTCGCGAGCCGCGGCCTCGGCGTTTGGTCCGTTCAAATCCGCAATCACCACGCTCGCGCCTTCCGACGCGAGCCGCTTGGCGGTTGCCAATCCGATGCCGCTCGCGGCTCCGGTGACGATCGCCACGCGCCCTTCAAAGCGGCGGGTCATAACCCGCCGGCGCCCTCATCCGCGACCGCCGGGGCCGTGGGCTGCTTCATGTCCCGCAGTCGAGCCTCCGCGCGTGTCTTCTTCGCCCACATCTGGTCGTGCTCGCTTGGCAGCACCACCGGGACTCGAAGGCAGACGCTTTGTGTCGGAAGTACCTCGCGCCAGTCCTGCATCAACTGCTTGTACGCTGTGCCGACGGGCCGGATGTTGCGGTCGAGGTCGTACAGGCCCAGCGGATTCACTGTGCCGCGCTCTTCCCGGAGAGCGATGTCCCAGTCCACCTGATCGGTCAATGAGTACCAGGTGAAGCCCACAATCGGGATGCCATCGTTGCGTACCCGCAGCACGTTTGCCCACTGCTTCCACAACCAATCCACCGCCTCATCGCCGTTCGGACCTTCAGCGCGATTGGTTTCGGTATGCATCACCGGCAAGCGGTAGCGGTCGTAATACTGCCATGTGATGCCGTCGTAGCCGAACACCTCGCCCGCCGCGCGCGTGCGGCCGTCCGGCGAGACACGATGCTCGTTGGTGATGTAGTAGTCGTTCCCCATGATGCAGTTGTGCTTCAGGTTGTACTTCAGGAAGAAGTGGTACTCTTCCCGAGTCATTCCGTTATCCATGAGGTACTCATACATTTCCGAATCGACGCGCCTGCCGTAGTTCAGATCCAGCGATAGGAAGCGCCGCGCGTTCATGATTTCAGCCGGCTTGATTGCCTTCGGATTGTCGGCGTGAAAGTACTCCGACGACTCGCTTTGAATGAAGATCGCGTCCGGCCGAACATCGACGATCGCCCGCATCGCCTGCACGTTGGCTTTCACGATATGCTTCAGCGCGGTGACGAACCCCTGGTCCGATGTCAGTTGCTCGTTCCACCAACCATAAAGCGCCGAGAACACGGCGCACACGAACATCTCATTCACGGGCGTATAAAGCTGAACCCACGGGTAGCGCGTTGCGAAGGCACGCGCGTACTCCCCGAACAAGTCCGGGAACTCCGGATTCTGGAAATTGCCGATCCAGTCGGGTACGCCGAAGTGACACAGGTCGACGATGGCGACGATATCTCGCCGTCGCAAATCGTGAAAGGTTGTATCGGCGAAGTCCCAATCGTACTTGCCAGGACCGAGCCAAGTCGTATGGATCGGCGGCCCGTAGCGAAGGTAGGAGATCCCCAGCTCTTCCACAAGCTCGAAATCTTTGCGCCAGTGCTGGTAATGCCCGCACTTGGCCATCTGGTCGATGCGCGTTCTGCCGTTCTGAATTGTGGGATAGCTGTTCTCAATCCCGGTAGCGAACAGGAATAGTGGAAGCATCGGCCTACATGGGCTTATCGCAATTGATCATCCACGGAATCAGGAACCGATCAACGAGCATGGCGAAACGTGTCGCCCAGAAAGTCTCCTGGATCGGCATGATCACAGCGCCCCGTTCCACAAGCGCGGCGTAAATGCGCTCGGCCTCCCCGGCTGTGTCTACACTCAGAGACACCGACAAGCCGGCGGGCTTTTCGTACTGGTCCGGCGGAGCATCCGAGCCCATCAAACGAGTGCCGCCTATGGTCATGCTCACATGCATGATCTTCTTCAGCCAATCCTTCGGCACATGTTCGGCCATCGGCGTACCTTCGTGGGTAAATATCGCTTCGATGGTTCCGCCAAGGGTTTGGGCATAAAAGTGAAAGGCCTCTTCACAGTTGCCATTGAAGGTAAGGTACGGCGCCACTGCTTGCATATCATCTCCTCCGCTTGCGTTACTTCTTCGCGTCGTAAAACGTGTAGGTATACGCCCACTTGGTTTCTTTTCCGGGCGCCACGTCCAGAGCCACATACGCCTCGGGACAGAGTGTGGGCCGAATCGACCAGTAGACGATCTTCGAGATCGGCCGGTCGCCCTGGATTCGTACCGCCGCTCCGGTTTTGCGATTCTCGATCTTGATGTCGTAATCGGCAGCCGTTCCGCCGAAGCCGCTGAGTTCCGCCATCACCGTCTGACGCGGCTGTAGTTCCTTCTTATACGTGATTGTGCGACCCTGTATTTCGGCCAAGTCGGCCGGCACCGGACGCGCGGCCTTCAACTCGAACGGGAACGTCACTATCGCATCGGGACCGGTCGGTTCGCCATCGAGCATGAAGAAGTTGTGGTTGTACTGGTCGGTCCGAATCGGCTTCTTGCCTGTGTTCTTCAACGTATGGTGGATCGTCATGCCGGCTTTTCCACCCTTTGCTAATGCCAACCGCTTCGTATATCGATACGCGTATCCGTTGTGATTGCCCAGGTCGTGGGTGAACTCGATCCAATCGGCGCCCTTCTTCACTGTCCATTTGCCGCCATCGACGATGTCATACGTCTTGAACCTCTGGTACACCTTTTCTTCCGGCTTCTTTACCGCGCCGACCCCGATTCGAATGAACTCCTCGCCCGCTTTCGCCTCCTCATAGCCCAGACTGCTATCGCCGGTCAGGAACTCCTCTACAGGCCCGGTGATGGCGTCGTTGATCTTCGGATCGTACTTCGGGAACCATTGACCGAAGTACTCATGGCCGTTGGCTTTCAGACTCGGAATCACGCCCGACC
>DASQDN010000531.1:0-7472 GCA_035634155.1 Bryobacteraceae bacterium
TTCGAGCCGCCTTCTACCAGCGCGGCTTGTGCTTTCGCCGTCGCTGCCTGGCGATCGCCAGCGCACGCGTAGTACACGGCCAGCAAGCTCAGCGTGCGCGCGTCCTTCGCATTTACCCGTAAAGCTTCCTCGCCCAGAGCGATGGCGCGCCGATAGCCGTCGATCACCTGATCCTTGGGAGCGCCTCCTAAACGCAGCGCCTGCGCACGAGTGCCCCAGATCCGGTAATCGCGGCTGTTCATCTGCAAAGCTTTGTCGTACGCGCCCGCTGCCCGCAAGAACTCCCCTTCCTCGAAATAGATGTTCCCCAAGTTCACATACGCCTGATATGTGGGAGTCACGGCCAATGATCGCTCCAACATTTCACGCGCCTCGCGCGGCTTATTCTGGCGCAACAACACCACCGCAAGATTGCTGATCACCGGAGCGTTGTCCGGAGTCAGTTCCACCGTCCGGCGATACTGCGCTTCGGCGTCAGCGAACCGGCGCTGCCGGAAATAGAAGCCTGCCAGCAGATTGTGCGCAGACCACGAGAACGGATTCAGCGCCACGGCCCGGCGATACGCGTTCTCGGCTTCCGACGATCGGCCCAAATCCTCATACACCCGAGCCATACCGAACAGCGCGGCAGCGCTCCGGGGCTCCAACTCCAGCGCGCGCTGGAACTCGATCACCGCCAAGTCGCGCTGCACCGACTCGCGATGCAAATTCCCGAGCACGACATGCGCTTCCGCCAGTTTGGGATCCAGTTGCACAGCCTGCCGCGCATAGTGCATGGCATGCTGAAGGTTCGCGGGATCCTTGTCGACGCGGTACTTGGTGCTTGAGGCTTCGGCAAGACCGACGTAGGCGCGGGCAAACTCACCATCGACCCGCACCGCCTCCATGAAGGCAGTCAATGCGCGATCGAGATTCCCCGGCTTGTCCCACCGCTGCAGGTATCCGAGCCCGCGCAAATATTCCTCATAACCTTGCGCTGACGCTCCTCCTCCGCCGCGCGAGGCGCGGAGTTCAGATCCGGCATCCAGGACCGAGGCGAGTTCAGCCGCGGCTCGATCCTCTAAGCCGCGAATGTCCCCTTTGTTATCCCGCAGCGTGACGTTGATCGGCTGCTTGCGATGAATGTCGACGACGTGCAGATCCAGCCGCAGCCCCGTACCGGACTCGCGCGCAAGAACGCCCGACACAGTCACTGTCGCACCAAGACGCCCCTGCGCATCGCTTGCATTCGTCACGTTCTTCGCGATCACATCGCCGGTGGGAACAAGAGTTAGCGACTCCTTTAGCTGCTCGAGTTGGGCAATTCGCCCGCTTAGAGCTTCAGCGAATCCATCAGCCAGAGCAGCGGCGGAAGCATCGGCGGAAGTGGTGAACGGCAGAATCGCTACCGTCTCCCGCTCCGGCGCGCCGCCTGTGAACGACCAGACGGCAAAGGCCGCAGCGGCCGCGCCGATCACTCCTGCGACGGCGAGGCCAATCCTGCGCCTGGACCAAACGTGCACGCTGCTGCGGCTCTTCGTACCGCGGCTCAACTGCACGGTAGGCGCATCGCTGCCGACGTTCTCAACTGCCGCCGCACGGCGCAAATCATCGGCGAACTCGCGCATTGTGGCGTATCTTTGTTCAGGTTTCTTGGTGAGCGCCTTCATCACCACCCGCTCAATCTCGGGCGCGACCTCGCCTAGCGGCCGAGGCGCCTTCTCCACCACGGCATACAACAGCGCGTAGGTGTCAGCAGCAACGAAGGGCGGATTGCCCGTAAGCATCTCATACAGCACCGCGCCAAGAGCCCACACGTCCGCACGCGCGTCTATTACGTCTCCCCGCACCTGCTCGGGCGCCATGTATTGCGCGGTTCCTAGAATGGTCTCCGGCTTCGTCAGGGTTTGATCGACATCGGTAAACTTGGCCAGTCCAAAGTCGAGAACCTTCACCGCGCCCTTGGCGCCGATCAGCACATTCGACGGCTTCATGTCGCGGTGAACAATGCCCTTGTCGTGAGCAGCCGCTAAGCCTTCCGCAACCTGCAGCGCAATCCGCACGGCCTCTTCGATGAGCATGGGGCCGCGTGCGATACGACGAGCCAGAGTCTCGCCTTCGTAATATGCCATCACGATGCACGGTTCGCCCTCCGGCCCATCGACGATGCCGTAGATGGTTCCGACATTCGGATGATCCAGTGCCGACGCTGCCCGCGCTTCGCGAAGAAAACGCGCCCTTGCTTCCGGACCGAGGTCTGCCAAGGGAAGCAGAAACTTCAGTGCCACCGTTCGTTCCAGTCGCTTGTCTAGCGCACGATACACGACGCCCATTCCGCCGGCCCCGAGTTCATCCAGCACCTCGTAGTCGGCGAACGTCCGCCCGGCCAGGGATGGCCGGTTGCTCGGTCGTGGCGCCATGCTCCTACATTACGGCATGACGTATGAAACGGCCATGTCGGCGCCCCCGGATCAGTCGCGAACCGGCAATGCGTCGGGGATCGTGAAATAGAAAGTCGACCCTACACCGCGAGTCGATTCCACCCAGATGCGCCCGCCTCGCGACTCGATCACCTTCTTGCAAATCGCTAAGCCGATTCCCGTACCGCCGTCGTCCGCGCGCTGCAGTCGCTTGAAGGGTCGAAATACCTGCTCGGCGTATCGCATGTCGAACCCGATTCCGTTGTCCGCTACCGCGAATTGCCAGGCTCCGTCGATTCGCTGGCACCTCACAGAAATGTGCGGTGGAGCGGCGGACCGATATTTCAACGCATTTCCTATCAAATTCTGGAGCACTTGGATTAATTGCGTGGGATGGAATTGCACCACGGGCAGATCGCGCGTCTCCACCACTGCGCCTGAATCTTCAATGGCAAGGCTAAGGTTCCCCGCAACGAAATCCGCGATGTGACCAACATCAACCTTGGCCATCTGAACATCGGTTGCTTCCTCCAACCGGCACAGCGCAAGCAGATCCTTGATCAGCCTGTCCATGCGCTCCACGCCTCGTGTGACGAAGTTGAGGAACTCTCGCGCATCCTCATCCAGTGCGCCGGAATACCGGCGGGAAAGGAGGCCCGCGTAGCCTCCGATCATCCGTAATGGTTCCTGCAGATCGTGTGAAACCACTGAAGCAAACGTCTCGAGCTCAGCATTCTTACGGGCAAGCTCAATGGACCGGTTCTTCAGTTCGTCTTCCGTTCTACGGCGCTCGGATACATCTCGATAAAACACACCCACACCCGATGGGCTTGGATAAACCGTATTGTCGAAATGCTTGCCCAACGGCGCGTAGTAATTGTCGAATTGAATTGGAATCTGCTCCCGCATTGCGCGCTGCAGCTCTGTGTAAAAGCTTGTATTGACCGCTTCGGGAAACTCATCCCAAACGCATCTGCCGATCAAATCCGACGCTGGCTTGCGCGCCAGCTCCGCCGCCTTTCGATTAACGTACGTGTAGCGCCATTCAGTGTCGAACGCCATGTAGGCGTCGCCGATGCGCTCCAAAATCCCGCGGATCTCAGCCGACTCGGCTTGTGCAATCTGCCGCTGCTTGCGCTCGGTTACATCGAGCATCGCGGTGCGAATGCCTACGATCTCTCCGCCGCCGCGATTGATGAGGTTCTCGTGAAGCTCTACCAGAATTCTCTCGCCGGAGGCCGTGAGGTACTCACGCTCGGTGCAGCGCAACGGCCACAATCCCGACAAACGCTGCAGCGTCTCCACCCGGAATTTCTCCTGGTCCTCCTCGGCGACAAAGGTCCACACCGGGTGGCCAACGATCTCCTCGCGCGAACGGCCCAGAAGGCGGCATTCGGCACGGTTGACACGTCGCACGATGCCCTCGCAATCCACTTCGTGATACGCAATCGGGCCATCGTTGAAGAGAGTCCGGAACTGACGCAGCGCGGCGCGGATTCGCGAGCTGGAATGCTTGCGATGCGTAATGTCATGCATCGCCACCACTGCGCCCAACTTTCGTCCATCGGGTCCAAACAATGCGCGTCCACTCGAGAGCACGCTCCGTCGAGTTCCATTGACCGGAGCAATCACAATCTCGGCGTTGCGGACGATCTCGCCGGAGAACGCGCGGTAGAGCGGGATCTCCTCCTTCGACAACGGCGTGAGGCCGTCGGCGGAATACAAGCTGTAATAGGCTGCCCACTCGTCGGCCGGTATCGGCTCGGGCGGCAGGCCGTGGAAGGTGCGTGTGGCGTCATTGAAGACGCGCAGGGTTCCAGTTTCATCACAAGCGACGATCCCGGATTCAACGTTGTCCAACACGGCCTGCAAGAACACGCGGCTGCGCGATAATTCGGCTTCGGCTTGCACGTGCTCAGTTACGTCCCGCAATTGCAGCAGGCGAGCATCGGGATCCACAGTGGAGACGTGGACGCGCACAAAGCGGCCATTCCATTCGTAGTCTTTAGGACCGGAATCCGGTTCGATCGCAAAAGGAAGACCTAACTCGGCGTATGCCTTACCGACCAGCTCAGCTCGCCTAAATTGCAGGACCCGCTCGGCCGCTCCATTCGCCCAGACGACGGTACCGATACCATCCACGCTCAGGATCCCATCGACAAGAGCTTCCAAGACCTCGGAGAGGCCAACCATAGACGTCACAGGCTGCATTCCATTTCCCACACTTCTGGCTCACCCGGTACTACAAAGGCACACGTACCACCGAAGCTCAATGTATACTACACGGGTTCCTATCGAGGTTCAAGCGATTAAGGCTCGGCCGGGTGGACGAATAAGGAAGCTAGAGCGCAGCTTCGGCCAGGAACTTGTAACCGACGCCACGAACCGTCAGCAAATGGCGTGGTTTTGAGGCGTCATCCTCGATATAGCGGCGCAGCCGGACCACGAAATTATCGATGGCGCGGGTGTCGGTGTCCTCGCGAACTCCCCAAACTTCCTCGAGGAGCTTCTGCCGGGAGACGACCTGCCCCTGCCGGGCAACCAGGTAGCGGAGGAGATTGGCCTCCATCAGCGTCAGTTGCAGCTTTTTGTCGCCTACCGTCAGTTCCAGGTTGTCGAAGTCGATGACCCGGCCGCTGAACTCGAACACATCGCGAGCCGGTTGTAGGCGCTGGAGCCACTCGCGCCGGCGGAGGAGTCCTTTGATCCGCGCCAGAAGGATAGGCAGCTCGAACGGCTTCGGAAGATAGTCGTCGGCCCCGCTTTCAAACCCCCGCAACACGTCTTCAGGACGGTTGCGCGCCGTGAGCATTAGCGTGGGGACGAACTCACCAGTCGCTCGCAAATGAGACATGACCGCGAAGCCGTCCAACCCGGGCAGCATCACATCGAGGATCAGCAGGTCAAACGAGCCCCGCTCATTGCGGAACTTATCCAGGCCCGCTTCTCCGCTGTCGACAACATCGACGGCATGCCCGTCAGCTTCCAGGTTGAAGCGCAAACCGTTGGCCAGGTGTTGCTCGTCTTCAACAATGAGGATTCGGCTCATGGGCGGCCGGAGGGTATCTCCAGAACGAATGTGCTGCCACGATCCGAGCCCTCGCTCTCAGCCCAGGCTCTTCCGCCATGGCGTTCGGCCACAGAACGGACAATGAAGAGCCCAAGTCCGGTGCCCTTCACGCGCAAAGCCATGGTGTTGGGGATCCGGTAAAAGCGCTTGAAGATGCGTTTCAGCTCCGAGGGCGGGATGCCCGCTCCTTCGTCCTTCACACGGACGGCCAGGCGGCTCGCCTCGTGCTGTACCAGCTCCACCATGATGCGCACACGCTGGCCCGAGTACTTCACCGCATTGTCGAGCAGATTGGAGATGGCCGCTTTCAGCTCTTCCAGGTCGCCCGAGACCGTGGGATTGTACACGGCGTCGGTATATTGCACGGCGTCAGGAGGCAGATGATGGCGAAGACGCACGAGTTGGACGCATTCCTGAACCAGCGCGCGAAGGTCCACGTTCGACCGGTTGAGCTGCTTGGTTTGGCTGGTGCGCGCGGCTCGAAGAACCTGCTCAATCGTGTTCATCAGGCGGTCCGAATCGGCCAGCATGATGTCGTAGAACTCGCGCCGTTTCACCGGGTCGATCTCGCGCGTCTGCAGCGTTTGCAGGTACAGGCGCATGGACGCGACGGGCGTCTTCAGTTCGTGCGTGACGGAGTTGATAAAGGCATCGTGCTGTTCATTGCGGCGGATCTCCCGGATCAGGAAGATCGTGTTCAGCACCACGCCTGTAATGATGAGTCCGAAAAGGAGGACACCGGAGATGAGAAGGACGCCGGCGCGCCAGTTCAGCGCGACCCAACTGACTTGGAGCGCGACGGCCACCAACACCAACGCCACGCCCAGTGCCGTGAAGAAGACTTTGCTTCTTTGGCGTCCACCTTTGACCATCAACCCCAGTGTAAGGGAGAGTGATGGGTTCAATTAGGCAGCTTTCGACTCGGCCGGGGTCGCCGAGTTAACCTTCGCCACCTTCAGGTTACGAATGACGCCCACCACTTCGAGGGCTTTCAATTGCAGCCAGGTGATGTCGAGCTCGTACCATGCCAATCCGTGACGCGCCGAGGTGGGGTGGGCGTGGTGATTGTTGTGCCATCCTTCCCCGAACGTCAACAAAGCGACCCACCAGTTATTCCGGGAATCGTCGCGAATCTGGAAGCGGCGCGAACCCCACATGTGTGTCGCCGAATTCACCAGCCAGGTCGCATGATGTCCGAAGGTGACGCGGAAGAAAACGCCCCACAGCAGCACGGGCAGACCACCCACAGCGAGCAGGATAAGGCCGAGCACCGTCAGCGGCACCCAGTGATACGTGTTCAACCAGCGATAGAACGGGTCCTTGGCCAGGTCTGGCGCATATCGGGCCATCAGCGCGGTCTTGTTGTGATAGCCTTCGCCGAGCACCATCCACAACATATGTGACCACCATGCGCCATCGCGCGGGCTGTGCGGGTCGCCCGCCTTGTCCGACAACTGGTGATGGATGCGGTGCGTGCCGACCCAGAAGATGGGTCCGCCTTCGAGCGAAAGCGTGGCGCAAATGGCGGTGAAGTATTCAAACGCTTTGGAACATTTGTACCCGCGATGCGTGTGCAGGCGATGGTATCCCATGCCGATGCCCCAGCTCAGCGCAACCCAGTTCAGCGCGAAGAAGGTCCAGAACGCGGTCCACGTAAAGTTGAAGAGAGCGGCTATCGCGCCGATATGAAACACCGCGAAAGCGGTGAATGTAATCCAGTTGAGTTCTTTCTTGACCGGAGTGGAAGGAGAAGTCGGTACGGTTGCGGTCGCCATGTCTACCTATCACAACCGTACCAACTTCACGAAACGAGCATTGTAAAAGTTGTGTAATCGGAACGCGCGTTAGTCGTTCGATGTGAACATGTTAGTAATCGAGCCGAGCCCACTGCGCTCGTCACCGCCGCCCGTGCCGGCGGGCACCAGTTCACGGCGCATCTTCTCAAGAGTCATGCTCTGCACGATCACACGTCCCGGTCCGGTCAACGTGGCAAGGAACAAGCC
>DASQDN010000532.1:0-12759 GCA_035634155.1 Bryobacteraceae bacterium
ACAAGCCGCTCGCCGACACGAGAATGGCCGCGCAGGTGTGCAGTAGCAGTCTCATATCGAGAAACTCCTTTGGCTGTGGAATACCCGTCCATTGATTGTGCACCATGACGGATGCCAGCTTCCGCACATTCTCACAGTGAAAACGATCACGTGACGCCCGTTCCCGAGTCGAGAGAGTTAGGGCCGCCGTAACGACAACGTACCGTCGAGGCTCCCAGTAAAGCTATGACTGTACGAGATGTGGAAGGGCGGCGGCGAGCCGTCATCGAAGGAGTCGAGCCGCAGGTAGATGGCGGACGCTATCCAGCCAAGCGCTGCCTCGGGGACGCCGTGGTCGTGGAAGCCGACATCTTCACCGACGGGCACGATCTGCTTGCCGGCGTGCTGCTGTATAAGCGCGCTGATGCCGATTCGTGGATGGAAGAGCCCATGGCCGCTTTGGTGAACGATCGTTGGCGTGGGCAGTTCGTCGTAGATGAACTCGGGCCATGGGTGTTCACAGTCGAGGCGTGGGTAGATGCCTTCAAAACCTGGCGCCGCGATATGGAAAAGCGCATCGCTGCGGGGCAAGACGCGAGTGTCGATTATCTGATCGGGGCAGACCTTATCGACAGCGCCGCCGGACGGGCATCAGCGCGTGATGCTCAGCAACTCCTGGATACTGCTGCGGTGCTACGGGATACCTCGCGCGCTTCCGAGTTTCAGACTATCGCTCTTGATCCTCGCGTCACAGCATTGATGGCTCGCTATCCGGACCGCAGCGTGTGCACGCGATACGAGCGCGAACTCAGGATTACGGTCGATCCTGTGCGTGCGCGCTTCAGCGCCTGGTATGAGTTCTTTCCGCGGTCAACCTCTCCGGTCCCAGGCCGTCACGGGACGTTTCGAGATGCCGAAACCTGGCTGCCGTATGTGGCGCAGATGGGATTCGATGTGCTTTATCTGCCGCCGATTCATCCCATCGGACTCACCTTCCGGAAAGGCAAGAACAACAGCGTCAAAGCGGAGGCGGGCGATGTCGGCAGTCCGTGGGCCATCGGAGCCTCAGCCGGCGGACACAAGAGCATCCATCCCGATCTGGGCACGCCCGAAGAGTTCCGCTCATTCGTGGGTAAGGCGCGAGAGCACGGAATTCAGATCGCGCTCGACATCGCGTTTCAGGCCGCGCCCGACCATCCCTACGTGAAGGAGCATCCGCAATGGTTCCGAAGCCGGCCTGATGGAACGATTCAATATGCTGAGAACCCGCCGAAGAAGTACCAGGACATCTACCCTTTCGACTTTGAGACGGAAGACTGGGAGGCCATGTGGCGCGAGCTGACCAGCGTGTTCCTGCATTGGATCGAGCAAGGTGTCGAGATCTTCCGAGTCGATAATCCGCACACGAAGGCGTTTCCGTTTTGGGAATGGGCGATCGCCGCGGTGAAGCGGCGGCACCCGCAAGTGCTTTTCCTGTCGGAGGCCTTCACCCGACCGAAGGTGATGTATCGCCTGGGCAAGCTTGGATTCAGCCAGTCGTATACCTATTTCCCGTGGCGCCACACCAAGCAGGAGATCACGGACTACTTCACGGAACTGACGCAGACTGGCGTGCGCGAGTTTTTCCGACCCAATCACTGGCCGAATACACCGGATATCCTCACCGAATTCCTGCAAACATCCGAGCGGCCCGGGTTCATGCTGCGCTTCCTGCTGGCGTCCTTGTTAGGGGCGAATTACGGTATCTACGGACCCACTTTCGAGCAGATGGTGAATGCGCCGCTTCGCCATGGCAGCGAAGAATATCTAGATTCCGAGAAGTATCAGATCCATCATTGGGACCTGCAAAAGCCGGACAGCTTGGCTGAGTTCATCGCACTGGTGAACCGGATACGGCGCGAGAATGCAGCTTTGCAGAACGACCACAGTTTGCGATTCCACAATGTATCGAACGACCAGTTGCTGTGTTTCAGCAAGCAGTCGCCCGATGGAAGCAACCTGGTGCTGGTAGTGATCAATCTGGATCCGCATCACACGCATACTGGATTTGTCGAGCTTCCGGCGGCGGAGTTCGGCATCGAAGATACGCGAGCGTATCAGATGCACGATTTACTCACGGGCGCTCGTTACATCTGGCACGGGTCGCGGAATTTCGTTGAAGTCAATCCGCTAAGCGTTCCGGCGCAGGTGTTCCGCGTGCTACGCCGCATGCGGACAGAACAACAGTTTGAATACTTTCTCTAAAGGCGAACCGAATGGCGAACAACCTACCGCTCGAAGACGATCCGCTTTGGTATAAGGACGCGATCATCTACGAGTTGCATGTACGCGCTTTTCACGACAGTAGCGGCGACGGCATGGGCGATTTCCGCGGCCTGACCCAGAAGCTGGATTACCTGCAGGATCTGGGTGTTACGGCCATTTGGCTGCTGCCGTTCTCGCCTTCGCCGTGGAAGGATGACGGGTATGATATCGCCGATTACAACGATGTCCACCCGGCTTACGGTACGTTGAAAGATTTTCAGCTCTTCTTGCGCGAAGCGCATCGCCGCGGACTTCGCGTCATTACTGAGGTGGTGATTAACCATACCTCCGATCAGCACCCCTGGTTCCAGCGAGCGCGCCGCGCGGCGCCCGGGAGTAAGTGGCGTGACTTCTATGTGTGGAGCGATACGCCGGAGAAGTACAGTGAAGCTCGAATCATCTTCAAGGACTTCGAGACCTCAAATTGGACGTGGGATCCGGTGGCGAAGGCGTATTACTGGCACCGATTCTATTCCCATCAGCCGGACTTGAATTTCGACAGCCCGCATGTGCGGCAAGCCGTTCTCGACGTCATCGACTTCTGGTTCGATATGGGCGTGGACGCATTCCGCCTGGACGCGATTCCGTATCTTTTTGAGCGGCCCGGGACCAATTGCGAGAACCTCCCGGAAACACACGCGTTCTTGAAGGAAATTCGCGCGCACGTCGACGCCAAGTATAGGAACCGGATGCTCCTTGCCGAAGCAAACCAGTGGCCCGACGATTCCATTGCGTATTTCGGCGAAGGCAACGAGTGCAACATGGCATTCCACTTCCCCGTGATGCCGCGCATGTTCATGGCAAATCGCATGGAGGATCGCTACCCGATCATCGAGATCATGCGCCAAACTCCGCCCATTCCTGAAAACTGCCAGTGGGCGATGTTCCTCCGCAACCACGACGAGCTTACGCTCGAGATGGTCACGGACGAAGAGCGCGATTACATGTATCGCGTCTATGCGCAGGACCGCCAGATGCGCATCAATCTAGGCATTCGTCGACGGCTGGCGCCCCTGCTCGGCAATGATCGCCGCAAGATTGAGTTGATGAACAGCCTGCTCTTGTCGTTGCCAGGGACGCCGGTCATCTACTACGGCGACGAGATCGGCATGGGTGACAACATCTATCTCGGCGACCGTAACGGTGTACGCACACCCATGCAGTGGAGCGCGGACCGCAATGCAGGCTTTTCCAACGCGAGTCCGCAGCGCCTGTATCTACCGATCACGAGCGACCCTGAGTATCACTACGAAACGCTGAACGTTGAAGCCCAGCAAAACAATCCAAGTTCGCTGCTGTGGTGGATGAAGCGAATCATCCAGCATCGGCAGCAGTTCAAGGCGTTCGGCCGCGGCACGCTGGAGTTCTTGCATCCGGAGAACCGCAAGGTGCTCGCTTTCCTTCGACGCTACGAAGATGAAAAGATCTTGGTAGTCGCGAACCTTTCCCGATTCCCGCAACACGTGCAACTCGAGCTGCCCGCCGACACGCGCGGCATGGCGCCTACGGAAGTGTTCGGCGGCGCCGACTTCCCGGCGATCAGCGAGGCGCCGTACGCCATCACCCTCGGCGCGCATGGCTTTTATTGGTTCGCGCTGCACCCATCGAAGGCTCGCACAGAATCGGTGGAGACGCCTGCGCCTCAGCGCGCGATCCCGGTCTTGTCGGTGCGAGCCTTGAACGGGATCCCTGAGGATGACCGCGCAATCAGCGCGATCACGCGGCTGGTGCGAGAACTTCTCCCGACCCGCCGGTGGTTCCGCAGCAAGACGCGCCGGATCCGCACGGTGACGCTGGAAGACCTGGTGCCGATACCGGAGGCCGAGGCGTTCCTGTCGTTCTTGCGTGTGGAGTTCGTAGATGGCGATCCCGAGGACTACATGCTGCCGGTTGCGATCGCTAGTGGTGACGCCGCCCGCGAAGTGGAAGAGCAGTTCCGCGACACGGTACTGGCAAGACTCGAAGCACGCGATGGCAGCCAAGGGGTGCTGTACGGCGCACTGTGGAAACCTGCCTTTGCAGATGCTCTGCTGAATGCGATTGCTCGTCGCAAGCGCCTCCGCGGCCGTTCCGGCGAGGTGGTCGGTGTGCATACCAAAGAGTTTCGTGGGATTTGGGGCGGCCGGCATCCCAACCTGCAGCCGCGGATTTCGCAGGCCGAGCAAAGCAATAGCTCCATCATCTATGGCGATCGATTCATCCTGAAGCTCTTCCGCAAAGTGGAGTCAGGGATGAACCCCGATATCGAAATCTCGCAATTCTTAACAGCGGTAAAATTCACGCAAACGCCCGCTTTGGCCGGCTATCTCGAGTACAGGCGCGACAACGGCGAATCCGTGCAATTAGCGATCCTGCAAGGGTTCGTGCAAAATCACGGCGACGCATGGAACTACACGTTGGATGCCTTAGGACGGTTCTTCGAGCGTGCGCTCGCTTCCACTGAACCGCATCCGGCGCTGGGTCCTGCCGAGCAGCATCCGCTCGTCCTAATGACTCAGGAACCGCCGATGAGAGTCAACGATCTCGTCGGTGAGTACCTGGATCGTGCGCGCCTTCTCGGCTTGCGCACTGCGCAAATGCACAACGCCCTTGCTCGCGATGGCGGCAATCCTGACTTCTCGCACGAGCCGCTGTCTGAGCATTACCGCCAGGGTCTTTACCACGGAATGCTGAGCTTGACCGACCGAACCCTGCAAACCCTGCGGCTGAAGATAGGAAGCCTGCCCGATTCGGTGGCTGATGAGGCGCAGTGGCTTCTGGACCGCGAAGGCGAGTTGCGGGACCGATTTCGATTGCTGCGCACCATGCGCACGGAAGCAGTTCGCATCCGACACCATGGCGACTTCCATCTCGGCCAGGTCCTTTATACGGGCCAGGATTTCGTCATCATCGATTTTGAAGGCGAGCCCGCACGCCCATTGAGCGAGCGGAGGTTAAAGCGATCGCCGCTGCGCGATGTCGCCGGTATGATCCGATCCTTTCAATATGCTGCTTACGCCGCGCTCTTCGGGCAGGTGCCCGGAGTTACCGCTCGCGCCGAAGACCTGGAGCGTCTGCGAGCTTTCGCCGAACATTGGACGGCGTGGGTCAGTGCGGCGTTTTTGAAAGGCTACCTGGAAGAGGCGGCGCATGCGCCGTACATTCCGCGATCGCCTGAGGCGCTGCGGACGTTGCTCGACGCATACCTTCTCGAGAAAGCCGTCTACGAGGTGGCTTATGAACTCAACAATCGACCCGACTGGGTGAGGATCCCGCTGGCAGGCATTGCCAAGCTTCTCGCGTGAACACCATATGAGCACAGACACGCTAACGAGTACGAACGCCTGTCGAGTTAATGACGAAGACGTCCGCGCATTCCACCAAGGCAACCACGCGCGAATGTATCGCAAACTCGGCGCCCACATCGTGAACTGCGATGGCAGGGACGGAGTGAGCTTCGGCATGTGGGCTCCGAATGCCCGGCGCGTCTCAGTCATCGGCGATTTCAACGATTGGTCGGCCAACAACCACGTTTTGGAGCGCCGCAGTGACGCCGGCATATTTGAAGGCTTTGTGCCTGGTGTGCCGCCGGGCGCTCGGTATAAGTACCACATCGAGTCGAACGTCGCGGGCTACATTGTCGATAAGTCCGACCCTTACGCATTCTGTACCGAAGCGCCTCCGCTTACCGCTTCGGTCGTTTGGGATCTCAGCTATGACTGGGGCGATGCTGACTGGATGCGAAGGCGTTCGGAGGCGAACAAGCTGAGCGCGCCCATCTCGGTGTACGAGGTGCATCTCGGCTCATGGCGCCGCCGCGCAGGGGAAGGGAACCGGTCCCTGTCCTATCGGGAATTGGCAGACGAATTAGTGGAGTACGTGAAGGAAACGGGCTTCACGCATGTGGAGTTTCTGCCGATCATGGAGCACCCGTTCTTCGGCTCCTGGGGATACCAGACCACCGGTTATTTCGCTCCGACAAGCCGCTACGGAACGCCACAGGATTTCATGTGGTTGATCGATCGGTTTCATCAGAACGGTATAGGCGTGATCCTCGACTGGGTGCCGTCGCACTTCCCCACAGACGAGTTCTCGCTTGGTTATTTCGACGGCACGCACTTGTACGAACACCAGGATCCTCGGCTCGGCTTTCATCCAGACTGGAACAGTTCCGTGTTTAACTATGGCCGAAACGAGGTGCGTAGCTTTCTGCTGAGCAGCGCGCTGATGTGGCTGGACGTGTATCATGCCGACGGCATTCGAGTGGACGCTGTCGCTTCCATGCTGTATCGCGACTACTCGCGCCGTGAGGGCGAATGGATTCCAAATCAGTATGGCGGCCGTGAAAACCTGGAAGCGATTGGATTCCTGCGGCAGTTGAATGAGGCGGTGTATCGCGAGTATCCGGACGTCCACACGTTCGCCGAAGAGTCCACCGCATGGCCGATGGTCTCACGCCCCACGTATCTTGGAGGGCTCGGATTTGGAGCCAAGTGGGACATGGGCTGGATGCACGACACACTAGCCTACCTGAGTCAGGATCCGCTCTTCCGCAAATACCATCACAGCAAACTCACATTCCGCATGATGTACGCGTTCAACGAGAACTTCATCATGCCGCTTTCGCATGACGAAGTGGTGTACGGCAAGGGCTCCCTGATTGGGAAGATGCCCGGAGACTACGCGGAGAAGTTCGCAGGTTTGCGGGCGCTGTATGGCTATATGTACACCCAACCAGGAAAGAAGCTTCTTTTCATGGGCGGCGAATTTGGCCAATGGGCGGAGTGGAACCACGACGCCAGCCTGGATTGGGCGCTGCTCGACTACGAATCGCATTCTCGTCTGCGCTTGCTCATTGGAGCGTTGAACTATCTGTACAGAAGCGAGCGCGCGCTGCAGGAGTGCGACACCGACCCGAGCGGCTTCGAGTGGGTGGATTGTTGTGACGCCGAGAAGAACATTGTCACCTTTCTGCGGAAGGGCAAGTCGCCGCGCGATAATTTGCTGGTGGTGTGTCATTTCAGTCCCGTGCTGCGGACGAACTACCGCATCGGTGCGCCACTGCGAGGCTACTGGCAGGAGATTCTAAACACCGATGCGGAGATGTTCGGTGGATGGGGCGATGGCAATTTCGGCGGCGTACTGACCGTGCCCATCCCGCTGCACGGTCGTTCGCATTCGCTTACCATCACGGTTCCAAGAATGTCAGTTCTGGTGTTCCGACATCAGCTCGGAAGTGAAGAGGGCTGACCCGATAATCGGTGAAGTGAACCTCATCGACCGAGTCTATGCCGCGGCGATCGAGTCATTGCGGCGATGCTGCCATCCGCGCGGCTTACAAGGTTCGGGTGAACGCGTCGGGCATAAAGAGATCTGGGCGCGGGACAGCATGATCTCAGTGCTCGGAGGTGTGCTCACCGGCGATGCGCAAATCCTGGATGTTTTGCGTGCAAGTGTGTCGGCTCTAAAGGAGAAACAAGCGGCGAACGGCTGCATTCCTAATAACGTCAATCCCGACACGGGAAGGCCCAATTTCCGAGCTTACGCGGATGGCGGATTGTGGTGGATCATCGGAAATTCGCTGGTTGATCCCGATCCGGAAACCACCGGGCGAATCTTGCGTTGGTATGAATGCCAGGATGTCGATCAGAGTGGTCTCATCAGCATGCAGGAAAGCGCCGACTGGCAGGATCTGTTCTGTACGCGCGGCAAGGGGCTGTATCTCAATTGCCTGTACGTCCTTGCGTTAAAGACGGCGGGTCTGCACGAGCAGGCGCAGCGTGTCGCCGACGCCATCAACCGCTATTTCTGGTACAACGGGGACGGCAACATGCTGCCTGCGGTGGCCCATACCTTCAGCACGGAGACTCCTGAGACGCAGGATTCGCTGGGTCGCCAACGCTGGCTTCCGAAGAAGCGGTTGCTACTGAATGCTCGATACTACTTGCCGTATCTTGCGTTTCGCACGCCTGGCGAGTGGTTCGACACGCTCGGCCATTTGCTGGCGATTCTTGCTGGCGTGGCGGACGATGTACGTTGCCACCTCGCGCTCGACTTTATGGAGAAGCACGAGGTCGTGCGGCATCCGGCGAAGGCGTTGTACCCACCGGTGGAGAAGGGCGCCCCCGATTGGCGGGATTATTACGCGATGCTGAACACGCCGGATCGCTACCACAACGGCGGAATTTGGCCATTCATCGGAGGCTTCTACGTTGCGGCGTTGGTCCATGTGGGTCGAACCCGGGAGGCGATGGAGGCGCTGCAGCGGCTCGCGCGCTTGAACGAGGCGGGCGGCTTCAATGAATGGCATCACGGCGCCACCGCCGAGCCCATGGGCGTCCGCGACCAGGCATGGTCCGCCGCCATGTACATCTACGCCCACCACGCCGTAAAAATGGGGACAGCCCCCTATTTCACCATTTTTCTGCCAAATGACCGTAGCTAAGTTGTTGACAAAGAACGATCAACCAAACCAGAAAGTGGGGAAATAGGGCGCTGTCCCCAATTATGCCTCGATCGGCTTCTGCGCTTCTTCCGCACCGGCGGCCGCTGCCGCCTTGCGTATCTCCGCGTTCACTTCGCCGCCGATCAACACCGCAGCCCCGCAAAGATACAACCACAACAGCAGCACAATCACAGCTCCCAGGGACCCGTACGTTTTGCTGTAAGAATCGAACACCGACAGATAGAACCGGAACAACGACGTGGCGATAAACCACAGCGTCACCGCCACGAATGCGCCGGGCATCAAAGCCTGCCAGCCGTGCTCGCGGACATTGGGAGCGAAGCGGTAGATCAACGCACACACCACAAGCATGAAAACCAACGGAAGCACGAGCTGCGCAAGAGCCCAAGTTACAGCGAACACGTCGCCCAAGCCGAAGCGTTCCGCCAGTATGCGTCCGAAGTGCCCACCCGCCAGCGCCAGCGATAATGCGAGCGTCGTCATTACAGCGACCATCACCGTCAGCACGATCGCAACAATTCGGCGACGCCACCAGGACCGGCGTTCCTTCACGTCATAGGCGACGTTCAGCCCATTAATCAGCGCCTCCATCCCCGAGGAAGCCGTCCACAATGTGGCGGCCAAGCCGAGCGAAAGCTTATTGCCGCTCGCCCCGATCGTGATCTCATCCACGGTGGCGCGCACCAGTTGGTACGCCGCGGAGGGCATGGCGGACTGCAGATATCTGAGGAGATCGTGATAAAGCTCCGCCTTCCCCGCAAAGAGGAATCCGAGTAGCGCGGACAAGCAGATCAGCAAAGGAAACAGCGCCAGGAGGAAGTAGTACGACAACTGGGCCGCGCGATCAAAGAGCGCGTCGCTGTCGATAGCCACCCAGACACGTCGCGCGAGTTCACCAGGTGAGAGGCCGCCCAGGCTCCACACCCAACGCATTCCGCTGAGCCACGCGTAACGACCTTTCCGCGGTTCCCTCAACCTGTCAGTCTACAGTCGAATCAGGTCCCACGGCTTGCGTAGATTCCGGGTCAACATCGCCGCGGCTTCGGGCGCTCCCTGAAACTTCTCCTGCTTGGCATCCCATTTCAACTTCTGCCCGGTTCTCATGGCGATGTTCCCCAGCAGCGCCATGGATGTCCCGCGATGCCCAATTTCGATATCCGCATTGGGAGTCTTCCTCGAACGTACGCATTCAACGAAGTTCACGCAATGCGCAGCGGTTGGCTCGGGTGCGTTCTCCCACATGCGCTTCACCGTCTCGGCCCGCTTGCGAGGCGGCGGCGCTGCATCCCGCGACGCGCCCAAGGCGAAACGCTGCTCAGGCTCAGGGAAGATTTCCCAGCCGATGCGCTCGGCATAGATGGTAGCCTCCGTGCCGTAGAACGCGATGCCGTTCGGTTGGTCCGATTCCCCGCGAGCGTTGTAGTACCGATGTCCCGGAGTGCGGCCGCCCATGCCATGGCCGTTTAGATTGCAGCCCTCGTAGGTAGCCACAAAATTATCGTACTCGTAAGTAACGGTCAGGAAGTCCGGCGTTTCACGGTCATCCTTCACCACATAAACACCACCGACCGCTGAGATCGTTTTCGGGGCGGAGACGCCCATGATCTGCTGCATCGTATCGAGTCGGTGATTTCCGAAATCCGTGATGAAGCCGCCAGAGTAATCCCAGAAGTAGCGAAATGTAGAAAGGAAGCGATTCCGCGTATAGGGCGTCTTCGGCGATGGGCCAAGGTACATTTCCCAATCAAGGTCCGCGGGCGGCGCTTCCACGGGTTTGCGGCCGATCCCATTCGGAGTATGGTTGTCGTAATTCCACACCCGCACGAACTTCACCTCGCCGATATCGCCCCGTTGAATCATCTCCGCGATCTTCATGAAGTGCGGCGCGGAACGATGCTGCGTTCCTACCTGCACGATGCGATTGTGCTTCCGCGCGGCATCCACCATCACGCGGCCCTCTCGAATCGTCAGCGACGTGGGCTTTTCCACGTACACGTCCTTGCCTGCCTGGCATGCAAGCACTGACTGGATCGCATGCCAGTGATCCGGCGTCGCGATGTGCACAGCATCCACTTCTTTCAGCTCGAGAATCTTGCGAAAGTCCTGGAAGAACTTGGCGTCTTCGCCCGCCCATTTGCGTGCGATCTCACCGTTGGTTTTGTAGACGTCGGCGACCGCCGTATACGCCACATTCGGCGCCTCGCGCATTTTCTGCGCGACAAACCGGCCCCGACCGCCGCAACCTATCAGCGCGACGTTTACACGATCGTTCGCGCCCAGGACACGGGAAGCCGAAAGAGCAGTCATCCCGAGCGCGGACGCTTTCACAAAGTCACGACGAATCATTTGGCGCCTCCTGCGTCTGACGAAAGATTACCAGACTGCCGAGGCTTCTTTGCAGCTATGCGGTTAGGTGCAGTTCAAGCGTGAATCCAGAAGGCGCTTTCCGCGAATTCCTCGCTGGCCCACCAGTTCAACTTCCCAGTGCCGTAGCGGAAGTTCGCAGCCCCAGCCTGGCTCTGCAAAGGCGCAATCACTTCACCGGATGCATCCCGGCGCGCGGACTCGGTAGCGGTCTCCGGGGGCACGATAACGACGTGCCCTGACTTGCCGTCGATCTTGCGGCGCGCGATGATCAGCGCGACACCCCCGGCATTTGCTTCCGTCTGTAGCTTCGTCAGCGTCCCGGTCTGCCGCCATCCGAATCGCGGACCAAACGCGCGCAGCCAGCGAAACAAGTCGTTCGCTCTTTGTTCATCGATCGTTGCCGCCAGCCGAGGCTCTACCGTCACGCCTTGCGCCAAACGTTCGATCGCATCCGGAGTCCACCACACCCGCGGAAGATAAGCTCCGGCGAGATGACAATAATCGTGCGCATAGATGTTGCAGAACGTCACACCCGGACGAGGTTGGTACCTGCGGTGTGACGCCTTATCCACCGCGAGATAATCCACAATTGCGCCAAGCTCCGCTACCAATTCCGAAGGCGTTGAGCCCTTGCGCCCTGGCTGACCAGGCTCATTGAGCGAGTGCGCTCCCGCAATGCCGGTTCGCTTGGTGACCACGCCGTTTTTCACGGGAGCGAACACTGCGACGATGCCCGTTGCAGGAGGGGCCGCTTCGGGAACCACCACAGGAATGCTGGCGCCGCCATCGGTCACAGGAACCAAGAACTTCGATGCCGCGAAGCCTCGAAAGAATGCTCCATTGAAGCTGGTTTCTACTTCGAGGAATTCATCGCTGCGCTTGCCGGACACGAGACGAACTCGATGGCCATCAGGTAGCGACACCTTCACGTTCGAATTCGGCTTTGCTTTGTCGATGCGAGGTTCGCTCCGAAGGCGAAGCGGAGTCTCTTTCACGTCAACTTCGAAGATCTCGCCCGTAGCGGTCAGTGGAGTGGGCGGCGCCAGCGGAGCCGTACCTGGAGCGGGCGCGGCGATCACCGCGGGACTGCTCGGAATCGACACGGTCTGCGCAAGCCGCATGAACTCGAAAACCATCTCGCCATAGAACTTCTTCCCGTCGAAGAAACCCTGCTTCAACCCTTTGGCGGGCTTAAACGAGCCCGCATTGTAAGCAATCGCAACGTGCACCCGCTCCAGGTCCGTCAACGTGGGTTGTCCGGCGATTCCCATGCGCGCCATCGCGTTGCGTAGCTCTTCAATGCACTTTGCCAGCGCCGCGTCGAAGTCACGCCACTGCCGCTCCAGGAAATAATCCGGATCCTTCTTGAAGAACTGCAGGTCATATTGAAAGATGCCGTATCCGTGACAGAATTTGTTCGGCCGCTTCGAGACCGCCTCAAAGCCGGGCACATGCCTCGCCATCTGCACCAGAGCGTCATGCGCAATGGTGAACATCTCATCGCCCCGAGGAGCCGACACAAGCTCATCCTTCGTCTTCGGAAATGCCTTTCGACCTTTGTCCGCGTCCAGCGTGTCACCCACGCAGATCTCGAGGATCTCGGCCACGCTCAGGACTCCATTCAACCGTCCCCAGATGTGCCCCGTCTCTTGAGCCGCGATCGC
>DASQDN010000533.1:0-7018 GCA_035634155.1 Bryobacteraceae bacterium
CTTCTGTACCTTTCGATCGTTAATGTCGGTCAGGATTTCTACTCGTTCCAGTGGGACATGCTGCTTCTGGAGACAGGACTGCTCGCGGTGCTGCTCGGCTATTCATCCGTCATCGTCTGGATGTTCCGGTGGCTGCTGTTCCGTCTGATGTTTCTCTCCGGCGCTGTGAAGTTGTTGAGCGGAGATGCAACGTGGAGCAGCCTTGGCGCTTTGTCGGTGCACTACCAGACGCAGCCGATTCCCACGCCGCTGGCCTGGTATGCGCATCAGTTGCCCGCGTCGCTCCAGCGCGCCTCCACCGGGATCGTTCTGTTCATCGAACTCATCATCCCGTTTCTCGTGCTCGGGCCACGCCGATTGCGCATCTTCGCGGCGCTCTGGCTGATTGGACTGCAGGTGCTGATCATGCTGACCGGCAACTATGCATTTTTCAACTGGCTCACGCTCGCCTTGTGCCTGTTTCTGTTTGACGACATGAGCTTGAGGCGATTTTTCCCTTCCCGGGAGTTTGCGAGGGAGATGCTGCGTCCAGCGATTGCATGGACAGCGACTGCCATCATTGCGGTGCTGAGCCTCGGGTGGATGTGGCAGACGTTCACGGGTCGCCCACCGGGAGTGCTTGCGTATACGGCTCCATTCGGAATCACCAGCAGCTACGGATTGTTCGCGACCATGACCACCCGTCGCGGCGAGATCGTGGTCGAGGGGTCCAACGACGGCGAGCTGTGGCAGGAATACGAGTTCCCCTACAAACCCGGACGCCTCGACCGTCGCCCTCCGTGGGTCGCGCCGCACCAGCCGCGGCTTGACTGGCAGATGTGGTTCGCGGCGTTAAGCTACTACCAGCAGAACGGGTGGTTCGTGAATCTCGCGGCCCGGCTCCTTCAGGGCAGCCCGCCGGTGGTCGCTTTACTTGAGCGCAACCCGTTCCCGTCCGCGCCGCCCAAGTACATCCGAGCGCAAATGTACGAGTACACATTCACGAGGCGGGGCGAAAAGCAGTGGTGGTCGCGACGACTGCTCGGGCCATACCTGCCGGCGATTTCACTGGATTCATTCCAAAGACGGGAGTAGCGGTGTGAGTCTGCCAACTGGGTTCGTTTTTCTTCCCGAGTTCCTCGATGTGGAGGAAGAGGAGCGCCTCGTTTCCTTCATTCGGACGTTGGAGTTTAAGAGCTTCCAGATGCACGGGGTCACCGCCAGGCGCCGCATCGCGCACTTTGGATGGCACTATTCGTTCGAGTCCTTCCGCGTCACCGAGGCTGATCCGATTCCTGAAGCTTTCCTGCCGGTTCGTGCGCGAGCGGCGGCCCTTGCCGCGGTTGCACCGGATGAGTTTGCCGAGGCGCTGGTGACCGAGTATCAGCCGGGAGCGGGGATTGGATGGCATCGAGATGCGCCACCGTTCGGGATCGTAGCGGGGATTTCGATGGCGGGCGCATGCCGTATGCGGTTCCAGCGCGGGAAAGGGGCCGAGCGTGAGGTGACCGCCATTGAGCTGCCGCCTCGTTCCGTCTATCTGCTGACTGGCGAAGCTCGGTCCAGGTGGGAGCACACCATCCCTGCCACGAAGGCATTGCGCTACTCCCTCACCTTCCGCACCATGAAGCGGCGCGCGTCCTGATTGGAGTAGATGTTGTTAAAGAGCACGTACTTAGGCCCAGGCAAGCAGCGCTTTGCCTCCAGCTTCACCGCCAGTTCCTGCAGGTCCTCGTCCGTGTAGCGGTAGCGGTAGCCCGTTCGGCCATGAAGCCGCCAGTACAGCATGTCTCCATACGCCGGTTCAGCCTTGAAAGGGTCGACGCAATGAATCAATCGATTCTCGGCACAGAGATCGCGGACCAGTTCGAAGCTCCACGCCTCGCCGCGCGGTTCAAACGCGAGCGTGCGGCTCTCCCGGTTTATGCTTTCGAAGAATCCCGTTAGATTGCGAAGGTTTTCGCGAGTGGGCAGGAACGACTTCGGGCATTGGAAAACAATCACCTCGGCGTCGAGGATGCGCGCTATGCCGAGGGTTCGCTCCCAGGCTAGGGACACCTGCTCGGTTGGCCGAAAACTTCCGTAAAGCTCTCGCTCGCCTGGGCTGACCGGCGATTTTAGACGTCTGTACGTGGGGCTTGAGGGAGTGTGTGTGATGAGCTGCCACGCCTTCATGCAGAAGCGGAAACCCGGTGGCGCGATGGCTTTCCACCGCAGGGCGACACCCGGAGCTGGCGGCTGGTAGAAGGTGCTTTGTAGCTCCACGGTCGGAAAATGGGCCAGATAGCGCGCCTGGGCCTCTGTCCAACCACAACAACCGACAATCGGCTCCATACCCCAAGGTTAACTGCACGGTTAAAAGCGTAATGCGAATCCTGCAGCCAAGTCGAATGCGTATGGCGCGCAAGAGCAAGGACAAGAACAATAAGGACACAAAGCCGCCTAAGGGCGGGAAGTAGGTTTTATGAAGAACAGAAAGTCTTTCGGATTGGCGGTTGGAATTGGGCTTCTTGGCTCGACCATGTTGCTTACCGGCTGCGCATCGGGTACCGGCGGGACGGACGCCTCGCGGGGCCGCTCTGGACCGGACGCGAGTCCGGCAAGCGCCACCGGCACGACATCGGGCGGCCAAGGCGCTACTGGCGCAGGCACCGCCGGCAGCGGAACTACGGGCTCAGGTACAACCGGCTCGGGTACGACTGGCTCCGGAACCACTGGTTCAGGAACGACGGGCTCCGGGTCCAGGTCAGGTGGCAGCGGATCCTCCGGCACGACGGGCACGGGTTCGGGTAACACGGGGAGCGGCTCGGGAACGGGCACTGGCACCGGATCGGGTACAGGAAGCGGAAGCGGTTCGGGGACGACTACGCCCACTCGCTAGAACATCCCTCCGAAGGCAACTAACCACGACGGCCCCGCTCCAGCGGGGCTTTCCATTTCTGCACACACTCACCTATAGCTTGATAAGCAATTCTTATCAACGTTCAGCCTTGCATTTGCGCGGCTTCTAGGTTAATTTAGATACGTGGCTTCCATCCAGAACAGCTCGGCCGGCAACATCGCCAGTGTTCTGTCTGTAGTACTCGTAGGCATTATTGTAGGGGTCATCGTAACGGGCCCTGCCTGAGTGAGCCGCTAGAAAAGAATAGCAGGCCACCGAGGCGGGGAACAGCCCGATCGGTGGCCTTTTTCGTTATATAAGCCTGTAAATCCAAGGAGCCGTCTCCCTTATGTCGAATCTTATGACTGGCGCCAAAATGCTGCTCGAATGCCTTGCTCGGGAAGGCGTTGAGGTAATGTTTGGCTATCCCGGCGGGGTCACCCTGCCGTTTTACGATGCGTTGTACGACAACCCGCTGCGGCATGTATTGGTACGCCACGAGGAAAACGCCGCGTTCGCCGCTTCGGGCTACGCGAAAGCGACAGGGAAGATCGGCGTCTGCTGCGCCACCTCCGGTCCTGGAGCCACGAACCTGGTAACGGGGCTGGTGGACGCGATGATGGACTCGGCTCCAGTCGTCGCGCTTACAGGGCAGGTTTCCAGCAACCTGATCGGCAGCGACGCGTTCCAGGAAGCGGACACGTTCGGCATCACGCGGTCGGCCACCAAGCATAACTACATGGTGAAAACGCTGGCAGAGCTGCCTCAGATTATTCACGAGGCGTTCTATCTGGCGGGGTCCGGCCGGCCGGGTCCGGTGCTGGTAGATATCCCCAAGGACGTGTTCATGGCTCGCGGTCATTACGAGCCTGTGACTGAAATCCACCTCCCCGGCTACAAGGTATTCACCGAAGGGCACAGCGGCCAGATCCGGCGCGCGGCGCAGATGTTTTGGGAGGCCGAGCGGCCCCTGGTCTACGCCGGCGGCGGCATCCTGCTCGGCAAGGCGCACAAGGAATTGCGTGAATTCGTCGAGATTACCGACGCCCCAGCCGTCTGCACGCTGATGGGACTCGGCGGGCTCCCGGGTTCGCACCCGAACTTCATCAGCATGCCGGGCATGCACGGCAGCTACGCGGCGAACATGGCGATGTATAACAACGACCTGTTGATCGCGCTCGGCGTTCGCTTCGACGATCGCGTCACCGGCCGATTGGCAGCGTTCGCACCGCATGCTCGAGTCATCCACGTGGACATCGATCCCGCCGAAATCGGCAAGAATCGTCACGCGGATATTCCGATTGTGGGCGATTTGAAACGCGTTCTGCAGAAGATGAACAAGGTGATGGCCGAGTTGAAGCCCGAGTCCGAAGCCAAAAAGTCCGAAGCTCGCAAGAGCTGGTGGAAGCAGATTCGCACGTGGAAGGAAGAGCATCCGTTCGACACCCCGCGTTCGGAGTCCGAGATCAAGCCGCAGCACCTGATGGCCGAAATCGACCGCATCTCCAATGGCAAGGCGATCGTCACCAGCGACGTCGGCCAGCACCAGATGTGGGCCGCGCAGTACATCCGCTTTGACGAACCCGGTCAGTGGATCAACTCCGGCGGACTCGGCTCAATGGGCTACGGCCTGCCGTCCGCGATCGGCGCGCAGTTCGGCTGCCCCGATAAGTTGGTATTTGCGATCGCGGGCGACGGCGGATTTCAGATGTCCCTGCCGGAACTGGCCACCGTGGTAAATCAAGGCCTGCCGATCAAAATCATCGTGATGAATAACGGCTACCTCGGGATGGTCCGCCAGTGGCAGGAGCTGTTCTACAACAACCGGATGAGTTCGGTAACCCTCGACACCTTCCCGCAGGCAGATCTTTTGGCGGCGGCGTATGGCTTCAAAGGCCGCACCGTGGAGAACCCGAGCGAGTTGCGCGAAGCCTTGGAAACCGCGGTAGCCGAGCCGGGTCCGTACCTGCTGAACATCAAGGTGACCCCGTTTGAGAATGTGTATCCGATGGTGCCCGCCGGCGGCGCGATCAACGAAATGGTTTTAGGGCCGCCGCAACCTGTGGCCGTGGGAGATTAACCAAATGCTGCAAGTGATATCTATTTTGATGGAGAACAAACCCGGCGCTTTAATGCGGGTCACCGGTTTGTTTGCTCAGCGTAACTACAACATTGAGAGCTTGACGGTCGCACGTACGCTGGACCCGATGCTTTCGCGGATGACCATCGTGGCCGATGTGGACGCCAAGATCCGGGCTCAGGTCATCAAGCAGATCAATAAGCTGATCAACGTCCTGCAGGCAACCGACCTGACGGACGAGGCTTCGGTGGCTCGCGAGATGGTGCTGTTACGCATCCGCTCCGGCATGGAGAACCGGACAGCCATCCTGAAGGAAGCCGAGATCTTCGGCGCCCGAGTGGTGGACTCCAGCGTTGAAGGATTCGCCCTCGAAGCCAGCGGCGATCCGGAAAAGCTGGACGAATTTATCAACGTGATGAGCAGCTATGGCGAAATTCAGGCAACGCGCTCGGGTTTAATTGCCGTATCGCTTGAGATGAAGAAGTTGCGGCTGGCGCCCCCGGTTCCCACCGGTTGCGAGCCCGCCAGTGTCGAGGATCCGTCGAGCCAGAGCGCCGCCGTGTCCCAATCCAGATAAGGAGTTTATTTCTACGCAATGCTGAAACGTTATTACGAACAAGACGGCAATCTCGACGCTTTGAAAGGCCGGACGATTGCTATTGTCGGCTACGGCAGCCAGGGCCACGCGCACGCTCTGAATCTTCGCGATTCCGGGCTGGATGTGGTGGTGGCGCTTTACCCTGGCAGCAAGAGCTGGCAGAAGGCGGAAGCCGCTGGCCTGAAGGTGATGACCACCTCAGACGCCGCCAGGGCCGCCGATACGGTGATGATCCTGGTTTCCGATCATATCCAGGCCGATCTTTATAACAACGAGATCGCGCCCCACATGACCAAGGGCAAGACTCTGATGTTCGCGCACGGCTTCAACGTGCACTACGGCTTCATCAAGCCGTCCCCGGACATCGACGTGACCATGGTTGCGCCCAAGGCGCCCGGTCATCGTGTGCGTGAAGTATTCACCGAAGGAATGGGCGTGCCGGCGCTGGTCGCGATTCACCAGAATGCCACCGGGCAGGCGCTGGAAAAGGCGCTCGCTTATGCCAAGGGCCTCGGTTCACTGAAGGCGGGCGTAATCGAAACCAACTTTAAGGAAGAAACCGAGAGCGATCTGTTCGGCGAGCAGGCCGTGCTGTGCGGCGGCGCGGCGGAACTGATCCGCGCAGGGTTCGAAACCCTGGTGGAAGCCGGTTACGCTCCTGAAATTGCGTACTTTGAATGCCTTCACGAGCTGAAGCTGATTGTCGATCTCATCTATGAAGGCGGCCTCGGCTACATGCGGTACTCGGTATCGGATACGGCCGAGTACGGCGACTACACCCGTGGACCTCGCGTGATCACCCAACAAACGCGGGAAGACATGAAGAAGATCCTGGCTGAAGTGCAGTCGGGTCAATTTGCGCGCGAGTGGATGGAAGAAAACCGCTCGGGTGGCCGCAAGAAGTTCCTGGCCATGCGCGAAGAAGGCGCAAAGTCGCAACTGGAGACCGTGGGCGCCGAGCTGCGTCAGATGATGACCTTCCTGAAGAAGAAGAAAGAAGCAGGAGTACCGCAGGATTCTGCTGCGGCAGCAAAGTAGTTAGAGGATCGTGGAAGGGCAGGCCGAGCGCCTGCCCTTTACGTTTTGACATCAAATGAAAATCTACACCTTCGATACGACCCTCCGAGACGGCACGCAAGGCGAGTCCGTCTCTTTTTCCGTCGAGGATAAGCTGCAAATTGCGATTAAACTCGACGAGCTTGGGATCGATTACATCGAAGGCGGCTGGCCTGGGTCAAATCCCAAAGACAAGCAGTTCTTCGAGCGCGCGCGTGAGTTGAAGCTGAAGCACGCCAAGCTGACGGCTTTCGGCTCCACCCGATTTGCGCGAAATCCTGTCGAAAAGGACCCTAATGTCCGGGAACTGGTCGAGGCCGGAACGCCTGCGATCTCGATTTTCGGCAAGAGCTGGGATCTGCATACCAAGCGCGCGCTGGGTATCAGTGAAGAAGAAAACCTCGCGCTCATCGGTGAGACTGTC
>DASQDN010000534.1:0-5787 GCA_035634155.1 Bryobacteraceae bacterium
TGCGCCCGCAGCCGCTAGCCTGTAAGCCACGGCGGTGGGCAGAAGCGAGAGTGCGGTTCGACGGGTCATAGCAGCGTCCCCCAAGTGCGTATTCCAGCTTATAGCGAAGGTCGGCCGCCGACAACTGCGAAACTAACCCAAATGCCGGTTTCACCGTGGCTGAACGGAAGTTTCAGAGAAGTTTCGCGGCCGTTCACGTCGTTCAACGTTGACGATACCGAGGTAATGCAATAGTATTACTCGGACCGCACTGGCCGGGCACGATCAGCGAGAGCCCGGTCGCTTCGAGGGTTAATTCAGGGTATGGGGGATATTACGTGGTGGTGAGAAGTATCTGTCGCGTGTTAGCGACATTGCTATTGATGACCAGTGCCATGTGGGCGCAGCGCGATCTCGGAACCATCGTCGGGACCGTGACTGACCCGCAGGGAGGCGTGCTTCCCAAGGCGCAAGTAACAATCACAGAAGAAGCAACCGGACTCAAGTATGTAGTCGTGACGGGTGACAGCGGCGACTTCATTCGGCCTGCTTTGAAGCCTGCAACGTACACGATAGAAGTGGAAGCTGCGGGTTTCCGCAAAGCCGTCCAGCGCAACGTTGTACTCACGGCCGGTGACCGGACCGGCGTCAACATCCAGTTAACGATCGGCGAGGTAACACAAAGCGTCGAGGTGACCGCGGATGCTCCGCTGTTGCAGACCGAATCCACAATCGTCGGTGCGAATATCAACTCCAAACAAGTTTCGGAGTTGCCACTGGGCGGTCAGCGGACGTTCACGTTCCTGGCACGGTTGTCGCCTGGCGTACTGCCAGGCGAGGCTGGCTCGCGCGATCAGGCCGGTGGCGGCTTCTCGGCGAACGGAGTGCGTTCCAACGGGCAGAACAACTTCCTGCTGAACGGTGTGGACAACAACGTCAACGTGATCGACTTCCTTAACCAAACGGCGTATGTCATCGGTCCTTCCGTGGACGCAATCGGCGAAATGCGCGTAATGACGAACGGCTACAACGCGGAATACGGTCGCGGGGCCGGTGGTGTCGTCAACGTCACGATCAAATCGGGCACCAACGAGATCCACGGTTCCTTATTCGAGTACTTCCAGAACTCAGCGCTGAACGCGAATCGCTGGGAGAACAACCGCACCGGATCCAAGAGAGGCGCCTTCGGGCAGAACCAATTTGGCGCTGCCGTGGGTGGACCGCTGATCAAGAACCGGACGTTTTGGTTTGCGGATTATCAAGGTACGCGCACTCGGGCAGTTGGCGCCGCGGTTCCAGGTCTCGGCATATCGAATTTCTACACGATCCCACGAGCGGGTTTCGCGAACGGTGATTTTTCCTCGCTTCTGGGGTCGCAAATCGGTACGGACCCACTCGGCCGCCAAGTGTTTTCAGGCCAGATCTTCGACCCGACTACACAGCGAACAGTAAATGGGCAGCTTGTTCGTGATCCGTTCCCCGGAAACCAGATCCCGGTTAACCGTCTGGATCCTGTCTCACGAAAAATCATTGCGTTGTTCCCGCAGCCGAATCAGGCGATGCCTGCGACAGGGTTCGCGCAGAACAACTTCTTCACAACAACCAAGGGTGTACGTGAGACGGACCAGTTCGACATCCGTATTGACCATCGAATCAGCGACAAGGATAGCTTGTTCGGCACAGTGAGTTGGTCGGATTCGAACCGCACGACCGGGCAGCCCTTTCCGGGCGGCTTGGACGCGACCGGCTTCAATGCCGCGGCCGATCAGACGCTTGCGCGCAACGCGATGCTTAGTTACACGCGTGTCTGGAACCCGTCCATCATTACGGAAACTCGTGCAGCATTCACGCGGCTCGTGACGGGCCGTACACCTCCTTTCCCGGATGTTGACCAGTACGCAGCCTTCGGCATTGGCGGTTTCAACCCGACCATTCCTGGCGCGGGCGGTCTGCCCAATATCGCGATCGATCGCTACAGCGGGTTCGGTACGAATCAATGGCTTCCCGCGATTGAATACAACAACGTTTGGGACTTCATCCAGAACGTCTCCATAAACAAGGGCGGCCACTCCTATAAGTTTGGAGCTGAGTACCGGCCTATCAAGTTCCCCTTCTTCCAGGTGCCAGCTGGTCTCGGAGTATTTAACTTCGACCGCACGGATACCGCGTTCCCCACGGACGTCAACAACCTTCGCGCCAACACGGGCGACGGCTACGCCTCGTTCATGCTCGGACAAGTGAATCGGGGACAACTCTCCACGTCTAACTTCATCTCATCCCAACGAGAAGCGTGGGGATTCTTTGCGCAGGATGACTGGAAAGTGAGCTCAAAGCTCACGATCAACTATGGCGTCCGCTACGAGTTGTTCTCGCCCATCGCCGAACGCTTTGGACGGCAGTCGAACTTCGACATGGATACGATGACCCTGTATATTCCCGAGGGAAGAAACCAGGACGCGCCATTGCCTCCCAATTTTGCAACGGATTTGCCTGGAGTTAAGGTCTCTCGCGGCGAGGTGGACAAGTACCTCATCCCTTGGGATAAGACAAGCATTGCTCCCCGAATTGGATTCGCCTATAACCTTCTCGAACGCACTGTAGTACGCGCCGGTTATGGCATCTTCTACGGCGGAGAAGAAAACCAGGGCGGGGACCCGAACCGAGGCGAAAACGTGCCGTTCAACCAGACCTCGGCCTTCGACAGGCCTCCCCAGTTAAGCATTTTCGAACCTAACCCGCTGTTCTCTGGTTTCCGAAATGGATTCCCGCAGAACTGGCAGACCCTCCCCGCCGGTGTGGGCTTGCGCGGGGTTGCGAAGAACTTCCGCAATCCGATGGTTCACAAGTGGAACTTCGCCATTCAGCAGGAAATGTGGGGCGGCAACGCAGTCGAGATATCGTACGTGGGTAACCACCAGGCGCACCAACTCCATTTCTCGAGTCCCAACGCCTGTGTGAACGATCCTCGTCCATCGATCGCCTGCGATGCGCTACGCCCGATTCCTTATCTGCGAAACGTTAATCAGACGACAACGTTCGGGTATGGCAACTACCATGGGATGACCGCTAAATTCGAGAAGCGGTTCTCGAATGGGCTTCAGTACCTCGCTTCCTACACCTACGGTCACGCGTTGGCAACCAGCGGCACGACTTTGGGCGGATCAGAAGGCCTCGCCGTCAAAGATCCGTGGAACTACGCTACCAGCTATGCGAGCGCTTCCTGGGATCGCCGGCACAACTTCACCGGTAGCTTCCTGTATGACCTTCCCTTCGGACGCGGCAAAGCGTTCGGCGGCGATTCTCACCCGGTGGTCAACGCCGTTCTCGGTGACTGGCAGATCAACGGAATCCTCACCCTCCGGACGGGCGGTCCGTTCACCCTGCGCAGCGATCGCTGCCAGGCGAGCGGCAACTGCTTCCCCGACCTGGTCGCGGGCAAGGACCCGAACGATGCTCCGGAAGGCGGTCGCCGCCCCGAGAGATGGTTCGACACATCCGCGGTCTTGTTGAACCCAGCTCCGGGAACTCTCGGCAACCTCGGCCTGCAGACAAACAATAACCCGGGCAACCAGTTCATGGACCTGTCCTTGTTCAAGGCCTTCCGCATCACCGAGCGCATTCGCACGCAGTTCCGTGCCGAAGCGTTCAACCTGACTAACACGCCGCAGTGGGGTCACCCCGGACATGACGTCCAGAACCCGAACTTCGGCGTGATCAACGACACCCAGGCCGGTACCGAGCGCAAGCTGCAGTTCGCGCTTCGCCTCACCTTCTAGCCTGCTGTTTGATTCTCCGCTCAGGCCCGAGCCTCCCTTAGGGGGCTCGGGCCTTTTCTCTTGGGCGATATAATTGCTTACCATGGTGTTCGCTGTTGTTGCCGTGCTGCTCGCGATGGTGGAATCGCCATTGCGCCTGGGCATCCAGGCACTCGAGCGGCGCGACTTCACGGCAGCAGTCGAACACTTTCAGCAGGCTACGATTGCGACGCCGGCCGATCCAAGCGTCTGGCTGTTATTGGCCCAGGCGAGTTTCGGCGCTGGCAAGAACGAAGCAGCACTAGCCGCGGCCGCCAAGGCGGAAGCCGCGGGGCAGCGTGATGCGGACGTCCTCCACGGTTTGGCATTCCTATACTCGGAGTTCGCGCGCGACTACGTCAAAAGCGCCGAATTTGAAGCTCGCTACGTAGCAGAACGACCGAATGACACAGCGGCCTGGAGTCGCATCGGCACGTTGTACATGCGCGCAGATCTACCGCAGCGAGCGATGGAGCCCGCGACGAAGGCGTACGCCATCGCCGCAAACGCACAAACGCGGCTGCTGGTAGAGGAATCGCACTTCCGCACGTCGCAAAAGCAGATGTTTGACAAGGATTTCGACGGCGCTGCTTCTACCCTCACGAAGGCCCGCTCCGTTTTGAAGGACAGCCCGCAGATAGAGTTGGCATTCGGCGTCGCCCTCTACGCCCAACGCAAGTTCCCCGAAGCCGTGGCACAGTTCCTCCACACCATGGAACTTGCGCCTGACATCGAGCAGCCTTACGTATTCGCCGGCAAGATCCTGAAACACGCGGGCGACAAGATGCCGGCTTTGCTCGAACGTTTCCATGCGTACCGCCAACGAAACCCTGAGAGTCACCTCGGCTATCTACTGGCGGCCAAGGCTCTCGTGGAACAAGGCGTTCAGACGGATGAAGTTCTATCGCTGGCGCGCCAAGCCGCCGCAAAGAAAGCCGATGACCCTGAGGCCCACTTCGTGATCGGCACGCTGCTCGACGCACGAGGGCAAGTCGCCGAAGCGGCGGTGGCGCTGGAGAAGAGCACCAACCTGCGTAAGGATGACGCGGCTGCGCACTATAAACTCGCCCGCGTATATCTGAAGCTCGGCCGCAAAGATGATGCCGCTCGGGAACGTGCGTTATATGAGAAGTTGAGCGAAGAAGCTGACGCAAAGCCGTGATACGCTAGCCATTTAGTTTTCATCCCCATGCGCAAAAGTCTATTCCTCATCCTCGCGTTGACGTTGCCCCTCGCCGCGCAACGACGCCCTCAAGTGAACGATGGCGAAATGCACGGCGATCCTCACTACCTTATTGAGGAGGGTTGGAAGCCTCTGCTCAACGGCAAGGATTTGACCGGCTGGAAGTCGGCGAGTTCAGGCAACAACGAGTGGCTCACCACCAATGGCATTCATTGGGAGCGCCTGCTCGGACCCACGCGGCTAAACCCCATCCAGGGCGCTACACCAGGCGGCGGAACTATCCTCAATAGCCGGTCGGGCCGAACGGTAAATCTCATGACCGAAGAAAAGTTCGGCGACATGGAGTTGTACCTGGAGTTCATGATTGCCAAAGGCTCCAACTCGGGCGTCTATCTGCATGGTCTATACGAAGTCCAGATCTTCGATAGCTGGAACTCCGATCACCCAATGACGACCTCCGATGGCGGCGCGATTTATCACAAGTGGATCAATGAGCAAGGAGTGGGCGGCTCAGCCCCGAGCCAGAACGCTTCGCGCCCGCCCGGCCAATGGCAGTCTTATTACATCCTGTTCCAAGCTCCGAAGTTCGATGCAGCCGGTAAGAAGACAGCGAATGCCAAATTCCTGCGCGTCGTGCACAACGGAGTTATCGTACAGAAGGATGTCGAAGTGGACGGGCCGACACGCGCTGCCATGAACATCCCTGAAGCGGCCACAAATCCAGTGATGTTGCAGGGAGATCACGGGCCGGTCGCGTACAAGAACATCTACTGGCGTCCGCTCCGCCCGATTGTCGTTCGGTAAACAGAGAGTTAAGAGGAAAGGCCGCAT
>DASQDN010000535.1:0-11200 GCA_035634155.1 Bryobacteraceae bacterium
GTTCCGTTTTTGCCTATGTGTTGAGTGGCAAGATCCGATCGCAAAACTCGGCGACAGGACCTGCCCGAACCTACACAGCAGGCGAGACGTTCTTCGAGCCCGCGGGGAGCGATCATTTGGTTACGCATAACCCGAGCTCCACCGAGCCCGCAAGTCTGCTTGCCATCCACATCACCGCGCACGGTGTGACGCTGACGAGGCCGGGCAAAGCCAAATAGCAGCTCGTACGCGTGGGTGTCGTACCCGCTTGAGCAAGGCCGCGCAAGCATGGCCTCTGGCATTTCATACCGAGTGAGCGATAGGGAAAGCCACGAGTGACCAGGCGTCAGCTACGGCGTGTTATTCAGGGGCCATGTAGGACCGCAGAGGAGAGGTCTGAGCAATGAAAGTCTTAAGATTGGTAAGTTCCACCCCGGAACCGATGTTGGTCGAGGAAGAGTCGCCGCGGCCGGAACCGCGAAGCGGCGAAGTCTTGATACGGGTTCACGCAGTGGCTGTGACTCCGACGGAAGTGCACTGGTACGGGACCTTGCGGACCAGCGACGGCGCCCCGCGGCTTGCTCCTGTCCTCGGCCATGAGTTCTCCGGCGAAATCGTCGAGTGCGGACAAGGCGTGGAGGAGTTTGCCGTGGGCCAGGAGGTTTTCGGAATGAACAACTGGTTTGCCGAAGGCGCGCTGGCCGAATATTGCGTCACAACACCCGAGTTAATCGTTAGGAAACCCGAAACACTGAGCCATGACGACGCTGCTACAGTACCGATCAGCGCCCTCACTGCCTGGCAGGGCTTGTTTGACCACGGGTCGCTTCAGCGTGGAGAACGCGTTCTCATCCATGGCGGGGCAGGAGCCGTAGGCCTGTTTGCCGTGCAACTAGCCCATATCCACGGTGCGCACGTGATTAGCACCGTCTCGGCAGACAACATGGACTTCGTGAGATCGATCGGCGCTAACGAGGCGATTGACTACCGCGGCGTCCCGTTCGAAGAATGCGTGGGCGACATCGATCTGGTCTTTGACACGGTCGGTCCTGAGGTGGTGCGACGCTCATGGCAAGTACTGAAACCGGGAGGCCGGTTTGTGACCGTCGCGGTGGAAAGCAAATGGGCAACGGACGAACGTGTCCGGGGCGCGTTTTTTATCTTCGAGCAAGACAGAATCCAACTAGAACAGGTGAGCCAATTACTTCATGAGGGGAAGCTCTACCCAGCGCTAGACCGCGTAGTGCCCGTATCCGCTGCCACCGACGCGTACCGGGGAGCGGTGACGAAGCGCCGACCGGGGAAGCTGGTCATCTCGCCGCTAGAGTGGTCAGTTCCACAGGCCTCGGTAACGAACACGGCATCATCTTGAAGCTGTGGCGTCAAGGGCTTGTCTTGGCGCCGCTATGATTGCCGGTGCTCAGCGACACATAGCTGCCGATTGGCAACTCCAAAGGCGTTCACACAGAAGAGGACATTTCGATGACACGGACACAACGACTCCACAACCTCGGCCAAAGTCTCTGGCTCGACAACATCAGTCGCGACCTGCTTACTAGTGGCGCTCTCGAACGCTATATCACTGAGCTATCCGTCACTGGATTGACGTCAAACCCCACCATCTTCAACCAGGCAATCAAGAACAGCACTGCGTACGATACCGCCATTCAGGAGAAGGTCGCGAACGGTGCAACAGGTGAGCGACTGTTCTTCGAACTGGCTATCGAGGACATCACGAGGGCCGCGGACCTTTTCAAGCCAATCTACGATCGCACCAGCGGAGTGGACGGATGGGTGTCGTTAGAGGTGTCACCGCTGCTGGCATATGACGCGGCGAGCACATTGGCGGCTGCCCGGGAGTTGTTCGCACGCGTTGCGCGACCAAATGTTTTTATCAAGATTCCAGGGACGCGTGAGGGCTTGCCGGCCATCGAGGAAGCGATCTTTGCGGGTATTCCCGTAAATGTGACACTCCTGTTCTCGCGCGAACACTACATGGCCGCTGCTGAAGCGTTCCTCCGCGGCATTGAACGGCGCATCGATGCAGGACTGAATCCCAACATAGCGTCGGTCGCGTCGGTATTCGTCAGTCGCTGGGACACAGTTGTAGCCGATAGGGCACCAGAGCGGCTCCAGAACGAGCTCGGTATTGCAATCGCGAAGCAGATCTTCCACGCATACCAAACCCTGTTCAGCTCACAGCGCTGGCAACGTGCCTATAACTTCGGAGTGCGTCCGCAACGACTTCTCTGGGCCAGTACGGGCACGAAGGATCCCGCTGCTTCAGACACTTTGTACGTCGAAGCGCTCGCCGCACCTTGCACGGTCAACACCATGCCCGAGGCAACGCTGAAGGCTTTTGCGGATCACGGAAAGCTCGGGGCCGGCCTGTCGGCGAACGTCACCAGCGCTGACTCCACACTCTCGCGGTTTGCGACCAGTGGCATCGATACGGACGTTTTGGCGGCCGATCTCCAGAAGGACGGAGCGAAAGCGTTCGTGAAGTCTTGGAACGACCTGATGAAGGTCCTGGACGCGAAAAGCGCTGCCCTCGACAAAGCAAGCTAGCAGCGCAATTTCCGCGGTCACAATGTAATGCGTGGCCGGACATCGAATCCGGTCCGCAAATCGGGGTTCAACCCAGGGGCAGCGAGGAGAGCGCGAACGCCTGCTGCTTGCGCGCCTAACTCGGAGCAAAGGATCAGGCTCGTCCCAAGTCACGATTTCCTGTCGGACCGTCGAGAGGTCGCGTGTGGTCTATTGCATGTTGATGACAAGCGCTCATCGAGCATGATGCATGCTGCCCTCGTCCAGCCAACGCCTCGAAGTAGTAGCCCGGCGTAGAACTCGGCAGGAGTTGCCAGGGACATCGGGAAGGCATTGCATGAGCATTCCACGGCGCGACACGTCGCAAGCATCTTCGTTGCCGCTAGCAACACCATGAGGAGACCGCATGAACACACTTGGGTTCGATCAGTTACTTTACGTTCTTCCTTTCGATCACCGGGGGTCCTTTCAGACAAAGCTGTTTGGCTGGAGCGGCGCCCTGAGGCCGGACCAAGCTGCGCAAGTAAGTGCCGCCAAGCAGGTGGTTTACGACGGCTTCAGGGCAGCGCTTCGCCTGGGGGTGGAACAACACAGGGCGGGTATTCTGGTGGACGAAGAATTCGGCGCCGGTCTTCTCGATGACGCGCGGAGTCGTGGCTACATGACGGCTTGCCCCGCCGAAAAGAGTGGCCAGGTGGAGTTTGAACTCGAGTACGGAGAAACATTCGCTCAGCACATCGAGCGATTCCGGCCAACCTTCTGCAAAGTGTTGGTGCGCTATAACGCCGAAGGAGATCAGAACATCAACGCTCGTCAGGTGGCCCGGCTGAGGCGCTTATCGGATCACCTTCGCAATGAAAGCCAAAGCCTTTTCATGTTCGAACTCCTCGTGCCGCCGCAGCGAGAGCAACTCGACCGGCTCGGCTCCGACCCGAGTGCTTTCGACTTTGACCACCGTCCGCGTCTCATGTTGCAGGCCATCAAGGAACTGCAGGATGCCGGAGTGGAGCCTGACGTGTGGAAAGTAGAGGGACTCCATCGCCAGGCTGACTGTGAACAGATCGTCGCGCTTGCGCGCCGCGACGGCCGCGATAAAGTCGGCTGCATCGTTCTCGGGCGAGGTGAAGACAGCAACAAGGTGCGAGACTGGCTGGTGACCGCGTCGCGCGCTGGATTCACGGGCTTCGCGATTGGCCGAACAACGTTCTGGGACTCCCTCGTACGGTGGCGGGCAGGAAGAATCACGAGAGAACAGGCAGTCCAGACCATCGCGGGCCGTTACTCTGAGTCGGTATCGCTTTTCGAGCGACACGCCGGGACCGACCTGGCGTTAAAAGCTGAGCACACGGCCGATGGGATGGCGCGGCAATGATGCCTTCAATGTTGGGACGCCGGATTGAGCTTAGCGCGGCTTCCGACGGGGAGCCTCGCGGTTCGAGACCACCCGCTGCCGATACTTGCCGCAGGTGGGGAGTGATCCTGGCTGGCGGTGATGGAAAGCGCCTGCTTCCGCTTACCAGGAAGATCACGGGCGACGACACGCCGAAGCAGTTCTGCGCTCTTGACGGCGGCGCCACGTTACTCGACTGTACACGCCAGCGAGTACTGCGAGTGGTAACCAAGCAGAATACGCTCTTCCTCCTGACACGCACTCACGAGCGGTTCTATAAGCCTCAACTGGCCGGCCTTCCCGGTAGCTCTCTGTTGGTCCAGCCACATGGCAACGGCACGGCTCCGGCCATCGCTTATGCCGTGACTCGTCTTAGCGTAGGTGCGCCAGACGACATCGTCGGCTTCTTCCCGTCGGACCATCACTTCGCGTGCGAGGAGTCCTTTGTAGCCTCGCTGGACGATGCTTTCGGCCGTGCTGAACTCGATGGCGAACGCGTCGTGCTGCTTGGCATCGCGCCCAATTCAGCGGAGAGCTCATACGGCTGGATTCAGCCCGGTGCCGAGTTGCACCGCAGGGGAGAAACGCCTGTATTCCAGGTGCAGCGCTTCTGGGAAAAGCCATGCAGGGACAGCGCGCAACGACTACTAGATGCGGGCTGCCTGTGGAATAGCTTCGTGATGGTGGGACGGGTGAGTGCATTCCTAAACATGCTGCGGCGCAGTCTGCCTGACTTGGTCGCCGCATTCGAATCGATGTGGGCCCTTGTAGAACCGGGGAAAGAACATTCCGCGCTCCCCGAACTGTTCGCGAACATTCCGGCGACCAACTTCTCCGATGATGTCCTGTCCGTCTGTACGTCGCATCTCTCAGTGATGGCCGTACGCGGAACCGGCTGGACAGATCTTGGTGAACCTGAACGGGCGTTGTCTATCCTCCCGCTGCAAACGATCGGGACCTCTGGTTTTGTGCAAGGCTCGTGAGTCTCGATGGCTTCACCGCCGACAACGCTTCGGCATCGTGACAGCCAACAGTATGGCGCGCCCTCACGGAAACAATGCACAGGGCCTTCGAGTAAACATACCGAAAAACCGGCCGTACCCTTGACTGCCACCGATCAGCCAACGCGGTAGCAGGTGCAAGCGGTCATCAACCACTGCCCTTCGATCTCGTCCTGACCAGACCATGTCAAGCTCTGGCGAAAACTCTTGGCTGTCCGCCCATCGTCACCCTCGACATCCGCATCCAGTGGCAGCCTTCCAGCTACTGCAGGTCCGCCACGGCCGGCCGGCGTGCGGTAAATTGAAGCTCGAGCAGAGTTCCGGCCGCACTGGAACACAGTAGAAGATAGATCGTTCCCCGGCTGAATCGAGGCCCGATACGGACCACTTACCTACCAGAGACACGATCATTGCGCATCTCCGTCCGGACCCGCACGTTCAGCAACGGCAGAATAACGAGCACTCACCGACATCTCGCGCACGCAGAGGCGATGCGTCATCTCGTCTCGCCTCCTGGCCACGCAAAGGGGCTCGCCCTGTTCCCAGCGCGACTTGCACTGAAAAACAGGTTTCAAAGCTTCGCAGCACTGCTGCTTCGCTCAGTAGGTCAACCTGAACCGGCGACCGCTACCGTAATGGCCGTAGTCGCAAACGACGGGGAGTCGGCCATTAGACACCTTGGCCTGCCCCGTTGACGCGTTCGCCAATTCCTCACGTTCGACAGGTCTACGCCTCGGCGATGTCCATGTGAGGCAGATCCGCGGCTTCCGTTTGGGCAAGCGCGTGCAACTGGGACGATGCGGATATCACAACATGCAGATCGGAATGATTGGGCTTGGACGAATGGGAAAGAACATGGTGCGGCGTCTACTGAGGGGCGACACCGAGTGTGTTGTCTTCGACAGGTCTCAGCAAACAATAAATGAACTCGTCGAAGATGGCGCCATTGGAGCGTTCGACATGAAGTCCTTCATCGACAAGCTCCAAAGGCCACGCACTATATGGCTCATGATCCCTGCTGCCGTCGTTGATCAAACACTTTCCGAGCTCGTCGATCACTTGGACGCAGACGATGTAATCGTCGACGGCGGCAACTCGCACTACGTCGATGATCTCCGACGAGCCGGCCAACTTGCTTCGAAAGGGATCCACTATGTCGACGTCGGGACCAGCGGAGGTGTCTGGGGCCTGGACCGAGGCTACTGCCTGATGATCGGGGGTGACGCGGAAGCAGTGAAGCGTCTCGATCCGATCTTCGGGCAGCTGGCGCCCGGTGTGGGCGAAATCGCCCGGACGCCTGGACGGGAAAACCTCGAGGGCAACGTGGAATCAGGCTACCTGCACTGCGGCCCGAATGGAGCCGGGCACTTCGTGAAGATGGTTCACAACGGCATTGAGTACGGACTTATGGCGGCTTACGCAGAAGGGCTCGGAATCTTGCGGAACGCAAACATCGGGACTCGACCGATGAGCGTTGATGCGGAGACCACACCGCTCAGCCACCCCGAACAGTACCAGTTCGAGTTGAATGTGGCTGACATCGTGGAAGTGTGGAGGCGCGGCAGTGTGGTGACCTCATGGCTTCTTGATTTAACCGCGGCCGCGCTGGTGGAGGATCCGGAACTTTCGAAGTTCTCGGGACAAGTCTCGGATTCTGGCGAAGGCCGATGGACCATCAAGGCTGCCATCGATGAGGGTGTACCCGTGCCAGTGCTATCAACGGCGGTGTATCAGCGCTTCAGCTCACGCGGGAATAGCGGCTATCAAGACAAGCTCTTGTCGGCGATGCGTTACTACTTTGGAGGCCATCGGGAGAAGCCCGCAGGCAAGACGGCGGCGTGAGGAACACGACGATGAACGACTCCCACTCCGATGCGTTTGTCTTCTATGGTGCAAGCGGCGACTTGGCCTACAAGAAGATCTTCCCGGCGCTCCAAGCCATGGTAAGGCGCGGCAGCCTCGATGTGCCAGTCATCGGAGTCGCGAAAACTCCCTGGAGCCTCGATGAGTTTCGCGCTCGTGCATTGGAGAGTATCCAGAAGCACGGCGAACTGGAACGCGGCGCGTTTGAAAAGCTCTCTCGTCTCCTGCGCTACGTCAGCGGAGAGTATAGTGATCCTGCAACCTTCGTCGCCATCCGCCGAGAACTTGCGTCCCGCCATCGGCCGGCGCACTACTTGGCAATCCCACCCGTGCTGTTCGGGACGGTCGTGGAGCAACTCAGGAATTCCGGCTGCAATACAGGTGCGCGCGTGATCGTTGAAAAGCCGTTCGGCACCGACTCCGCCTCGGCGCGAGTTTTGAACGCGATTCTGTTCTCAACGTTCCAGGAGAACGCCATCTTTCGCATCGACCACTACCTTGGAAAGCGGCCAGTCCACAGCCTGGTGTATACGAGGTTCGCAAATTCGTTTCTCGAGCCCATCTGGAATCGCACTCATGTCCAGAGCGTACAGATCACCATGGCGGAAAAGTTCGGTGTCGAGAGCCGTGGCGCCTTTTACGACAGAACGGGTGCTATTCGCGATGTGGTTCAGAACCACCTCTTTCAGATCCTGACCAATCTAACGATGGAGCCACCCGTCAGGATGGATAGCGAATCTATGCGCGACGAAAAGGTCAAGATCTTGAAGGCGATTGAGCCACTCACGGCGACTGATGTGGTCCGTGGTCAGTTCCGAGGTTATCGATCAGAGAAGGGTGTAGCCTGCGACTCCACGACAGAGACATATGCCGCACTGCGACTACACATCAATACTTGGCGCTGGCAAGGCGTACCAATCTATATTCGCGCCGGCAAGTATTTACCCCTGAACTGCACCGAGTTACTGGTCAGGTTTCGACGGCCTCCCCAACTGTTTGCGAGGGCTGCCGCAGCCGCCAACCACTTTCGATTGCGCATCAGTCCCGACGTGACGATTGCGCTCGGAATGATGGTCAAGTCAGGTTGTGACGAAATGACGGGCGCGCCTATAGAGATGCTCGCCGGCCAGCCGACCGAGCCCGGCGAGATGGATGCTTACGAAAGAGTCCTCACTGATGCGATTGCCGGCAATGCGACCCTATTCGCCCGTGAGGATTACATCCAGGAGGCGTGGCGCATCGTTGATCCGGTGCTCCGTGCGAACACCGCCGTTCACGAGTACGAGCCAGGGACTTGGGGGCCGACCGAAGTACAGCCAACAATTGTGCCCGAAGACGGGTGGCATAACCCCGAACTGAAGCGCACGCCCGCAGACACGGCACTGCAGGCGGCCTAGCAATATAGCCGTGTTCCGTGCACCGTCCCAGACGGCGGTGCAGCAACAACTGTCGCGCTGAAGATCTGATCACCCATCGTGCTCCTCTCCCTCCTTGAGCTCGGGCATGAAGCAGCCAACGCCAGTTCGTACAGCGTGGACCGGTGCTGAGTTTTAACTCGTGTGATTCAGAAGGGACATCTTGCAAGGACAAATCATATGAGCAGCGTCCAATCAATCCAGGATTTCGTTGAAACCGATGCGGATCAACTGTGCATCGACACCATCCGCACGCTGGCGATCGATGCCGTGGAGCAGGCGAAATCGGGCCATCCAGGCACGCCGATGGCGCTTGCGCCGGTTGTCCACACATTGTGGAATCGCGTGATGCAGTTTGATCCCCGAGATCCCGAATGGCCGAACCGCGACCGGTTCGTTCTTTCAAACGGCCACGCATCGATGCTGCTGTGGACCATTCTTCATCTGACACAAACACGTGCGGTGGATGCTCCCAACGAGACATCTGGCGGTTTGTCGGTGACGTTGGACGACATCCGCCGTTTTCGTCGGCTCGACAGCAAGGCTCCAGGTCATCCCGAGTATGGCTGGGTTTCGGGCGTGGAAGCTACGACCGGGCCGCTAGGGCAGGGTGTCGCAACTAGCGTCGGCATGGCCATCGCCGAAAAGTGGTTGGGCAACCGGTACAACCGGCCTGGTCTTACAATATTCGACTACAAAATCTATGCGCTTTGCGGAGACGGGTGCCTCATGGAAGGGGTTGCCTCGGAGGCAGCATCGCTCGCCGCGCACCTTGGCCTCGGTAATCTGTGCTGGATCTACGACAACAACCAGATCACTATCGAAGGCAGCACCCGCCTGACCTTCACCGAAGACGTCGCAGCTCGGTTCGTTGCATACGGATGGAACGTGCTCCGGATCGAAGATGCGAATGACCTGAGCCGTATCGAACACGCATTGAATGCTTTCCGGCGCACGGTCCGGTGCCCCACTCTGATCATCGTGGACAGCCACATCGGCTACGGTTCACCGAGTAAGCAGGACACAGCCGCTGCGCACGGCGAGCCGCTTGGCGTCGAAGAAGTGCGTCTGGTCAAGCGCGCTTACGGCTGGCCGCAGGACGCCAGCTTTCTCGTACCTGACTGTGTCTATGACCACTTTGCAGCAGGAATAGGCGCACGTGGCGCTCGGGCGCGCACCATGTGGACGGATCAGTTCAACACCTATCGAGAAAAGTACCCGGAACTGGCAACGGAGCTCGACTTGATGCAGCGGCGCGAACTGCCACAGGGGTGGGACCGCAACCTGCCGACGTTCCCGGCTGACTCGAAAGGCATCGCAGGGCGTGACGCGTCAGGCAAGGTGCTCAACGTGTTGGCACAGAACATCCCTTGGTTCATGGGTGGCTCTGCTGACCTGGGACCGTCTAACAAAACGACGCTCACATTTGAAGGGGCCGGTGACTTCCAGGCCGAGAATCCCGGTGGGAGGAATATCCACTTTGGTATCCGTGAGCATGCCATGGCCGCCGCGGTCAACGGCCTTACGCTATCGAAGCTCAGGCCATTCGGAGCGACGTTCTTCATCTTCAGTGATTACGCGCGACCCGCAATTCGGCTCGCGGCCCTGATGGAACTGCCGGCTCTGTTCGTGTTTACCCACGATGCGCTCGGAGACGGAGAGGACGGTCCGACACACCAGCCGATTGAACACCTCGCATCCATGCGTGCGATCCCAGGCTTGGTTGTTCTACGACCCGGGGATGCGAACGAGGTTGTCGAGGCGTATCGGTACGTCATGCAGCTCCGCAATCGGCCCGCCTTGATGATCCTGTCACGTCAACCGCTGCCCACGCTCGATCGCTCCAAGTGCGGCTCGGCCTCTGGCGTCGCTAAAGGGGCATACATTCTGGCGGACGCGACCGAGGGGGATCCCGAGATCATCTTGATTGCTTCGGGTAGCGAGCTTAGCTTGGCGCTCGAAACGCATGAAAGGCTAAGCGCTCGCCGCATTCGCTCACGAGTTGTCTCCATGCCTTCCTGGGAGATCTTCGAGCAGCAGGCCCCAGACTATCGCGAGGCTGTTCTTCCATCCAAGGTTTTGGCACGACTGTCGATCGAGCAGGCATCCACGCTGGGCTGGGAACGATACGTTGGCGGCGTTGGGCGGATGCTAGGCATGCAGACCTTTGGTGCGTCCGCGCCATTGACGCAGCTGCAACAAAAGTTCGGCTTCGAGCCGAACAGAGTTGAGGCTATTGCAAACGAACTCCTCGGCAAGGCGGTTGAATCGTGACGACGCCGTTTGAGGTCCTCGAAGAGGGCGGATCTTGTCGTGCCGGCGCCGGCGGACTCTTCACGCCGAAGGCAGTTCCCAGCTTTGGCAAGAACTAGCCTGCACTGGACCATTCAGCAAACCCTAGGTATGTCGGCACCACCTGGCTTAGAGAACAAAGAGCTCGAGACAATGAACCAGACACTCTTCAGTCCTTTGCAAATGGGCGATCTTGGCCTGCACAATCGCATCGTCATGGCGCCGCTGACGCGTAATCGCGCCACCGAGGATGGAACACCCACCCAGTTGATGGCCGAATACTATAGGCAGCGCGCGTCGGCCGGCCTCATCATCACTGAGATGACGGTTGTCTCGGCTGGCGGTACCGGGTATATCAATGCCCCGGGATTATACATGCCGCAGCATGTCGCAGGTTGGCGCCGCGTCACAGACGCCGTCCATCGCGCGGGTGGGCTGATCCTCGTGCAACTTGGACATGCTGGACGTATTTCACATCCGCTGCTGCTGCCAAATGGCGAACAGCCGGTTGCCCCGTCAGCTGTGCGAGCCGATGGTCATGCGTTTACTCGACGCGGCAAGCGGCCGTTCGTCACGCCGCGTGCTCTGGACGGGAATGAGATCGCCGGTATTGTGGAGCAGTTCCGCCGTGCTTCGAAACTGGCGGTGGAGACTCGCTTCGACGGCATCGAGGTCCATGCTGCCAACGGGTACCTGCTCGACGAGTTCCTTCG
>DASQDN010000536.1:0-5958 GCA_035634155.1 Bryobacteraceae bacterium
TCTCGAGCTGCTCGATTTCTTTTTGAATTCGACTACGCTGCGCCTCTGCCTGCGATGCTGAGACGCGGATGATGAGGTCGAATTCAGGAAAGCCGCGCTTCACTCCGTCCACACCTTCGTCGCTTGCGCGCACGTCGAGCTTCGCGCCCGCGATCCGCTCGATTCCGGCAAGCTGACCATCCAGCATGGATCGTGCCGGCTCGCGCACGACTAGCACGCCGTCCATCATCTGCTTCGGATCGATCTTCATATCGGCTCGCAGCTCTCGCGCGGCCGTGACGATGGATTGCAGGATCTCCATCTCGTACTCAGCCTGCGCGTCGGACGCGTCGGGGTTGTACTGCGGATAATTGGCGAGCGCAATCGAGATAGGTCGATCCGCGCCGGCCTCCGCTACCCGCTGCCACAGTTCTTCGGTGAGGAAGGGCATCAGCGGATGGAGTAAACGCAGCATCATCTCGTAGACAGTGAGCAGGTTGCGCCAGTGCGCGTTCAGGCCCGTGTTGTCTTCAAAGCGCAGCTTCTTCAACTCCAAGTACCAATCGCAGAACTCGTGCCACACAAAGTGCCACAGGGTCTGCGCGGCTTCGTGGAAACGGTAGTTCTCCACCGCCCGGTTCACTGACTCGGCACAGCGGTTCAGGCGGCTGAAGATCCATCGATCCTCTAGCGGCGTAACCAAACTGTCAGTGATCGGTTCCGGCAAACAGCAGTTCATCGCACCAGGCGCCCAGGGCTCAACGCCCGAGGTCTCCATCTTCATGAAGATCAGCCGCGACGCGTTCCAGATCTTGTTTGCAAACGCGCGAGCGCTTTCGAAGTTGTCAATGCCGATGGAGATATCGGTGCCCGGTGAGGCGCCGCGCAGCAGAGCCATACGCACGGCGTCGGTACCGTACTTCTCGGTGACGTCGAGCGGGTCAATCACATTGCCCTTGGTCTTCGACATCTTCTGCCCCTCGGCATCACGCACCATGCTGTGCAGGTACACGGCGCGGAAGGGCACGTCACCCGTGCATTCCAGGCCGAGCATAATCATTCGCGCGACCCAGAAGAACAGAATGTCGAAGCCGGTAATCAGCAGCGACGTCGGGTAGAACGTCGCCAGATCCTCCGTCTTGTCGGGCCAGCCTAACGTCGAGAACGGCCACAGCCCGGAGCTGAACCATGTGTCGAGCACATCCGGGTCCTGCTCGATCTTCTCGGACCCGCAGTGCGCGCATTGCGTCGGATCCTCCCGCGACACGGTCACCTGATGGCACGCCTGGCAGTGCCACGCGGGAATGCGATGGCCCCACCACAGTTGGCGCGAGATGCACCAGTCGCGGATGTTGTACATCCACTCGTAGTAGGTCTTCGTCCAATGCTCCGGGATGATCTGGATGCGGCCATCTTCCACGACGCGAATCGCCGGCTCGGCGATTGGCTTGGTTTTGACAAACCACTGCTTGGAGACAAGCGGCTCAATCGGAGTCCGGCAGCGCTGGCAGCGGCCGAGCGGGAGCCTGTGCTCTTCCGTTTTCACCAACAGCCCGAGCGATTCCAGGTCTGCCACGATGCGCTTACGGGCGTCGAAGCGATCCAGTTCGGCATAGGGGCCGGCGGCGGCCGTCATCTTCGCGTGCTCGTTGATGACCTTGACCGTTGGCAGCTTGTGACGTTTTCCGGCTTCGAAGTCATTCAAGTCGTGAGCGGGCGTCACTTTCACCACGCCCGTTCCGAACTTCGGATCGGCCATGCTGTCGAGCACAATCGGAATCTCGCGATTCATCAACGGAAGCATTACCGTCTTGCCGTGCAGGTGGCGATAGCGACCGTCTTCCGGATTCACCACCACTGCGGTGTCCCCGAGCATCGTCTCCGGGCGCGTAGTCGCTACGACGAGCTTTTCGTCGGAACCCACCACCGGGTACGCGATGTGCCACATGCGTCCTTGCGTTTCTTCATGGACCGTCTCCAGGTCGGAGATGGCCGTGAAGCAGCTCGGGCACCAATTCACCATGTACTCGCCGCGATAGATCAGGTCCTTTTCGTACAGCCGCACGAAGGTCTCGCGAACCGCTCGCGAAAGGCCAGGATCGAGTGTGAATCGTTCCCGCGACCAGTCGCAACTGGTGCCCAGTCGGATCATCTGCTTCAGAATGGTTCCGCCGGACTGTGCCTTCCATTCCCAAACGCGCTTCTCGAAAGCTTCACGCCCAAGCTGGTATCGGTTGGTCCCTTCTGCCGCGAGTTGGCGTTCCACTACCATCTGCGTAGCGATGCCTGCATGGTCGGTGCCGGGCAGCCACAGTGTGTTGTAGCCGAGCATGCGTCGCCACCGAACCACCACATCGTGCTCGGCGTGATTGAGCATGTGGCCCATGTGGAGCACGCCCGTTACGTTGGGTGGCGGGATTGCGATTGAGAACGTGCGGCCAGTGTTTTTGGCGCTTGCCTTGAAGATGCCTTTCTCAATCCACCACTGGGCCCACGCTGGCTCAAACCGTTGAGGCTCATAGACTTTATCGATCTGGGTTGGCATTGGGGGGAAGCTCTTAGTCTAACATGCGGCCCTTTTCAAGGACTTTCGTAAAAGCCTCCCGAGCGCCTCACATGAGTCGGAAATGCACTTCGATGTTGGCGACAACAGCTACCGGAACCCCGTTCTTTCGCGCCGGTTCGAACTTCCAGGTCTTCACTGCTGCGACGGCATTCTCATCCAATCCCGGGTGAAGACCGCGCTTCAGGACGATGTCGCTGGTTGTGCCGTCGGCTTCGATGACGAGGCTCACCAGGACCGAACCCGAGATCTTCGCTTCGCGCGCCTCATCGGTGTACCTGGGATCCGGTTTGTAGATAGGACGCGGCGCTCGCACGTCACCCCCAACCCTCTCGACCTTACGTTGGGACTGCATTGAAGGGAGAGGCGACGCCAGTAACAGGGTGGCGACAATGGTGGCGACGAGAAGGCTGGGGGACATCATACGTCGGAACTCCTTGCATCAAGAATAGACAACATGGGAGCCAATCAGGGAAAAAGGGAGGGCTGGGGTGCACGTCGCTTCTCAACCTCTTCCCAACTTTCTACGCGCGCATCTGCCCGGATGTGGTGCACTGCAAGCCCCAACTTGCGCAACGCCGGTCCAATGAGCCGATGACGGTGACACGGCGCCGGATCTTCCTCGGCGCACATCGCGGCGACACGATACTCCACAATGCCGGTAACCAGTCGCTCGATCCCAGTCGGGAACAGGTCGGGATTGGGCGGATAACCCCCGAGTTCGCGGCCCAGATACACGTACCGGAACCCACCCCCGATCGCCGCGGCACGAATGTCTGAATAGTTGTATTGCGGCACATGACGGGAATAAGGTTTTGAGCGGACATCCGCGATCACATCGATCTTGTGTGCTCGAAGCAAGGCGAAGAAGTCAGGGACGACGTGCACGGAATGGCCGACCGTAAACAGGATACGGGAACTTTTGACGTTTTCTGTCGTATCGGACATTGAGGGCACGAAAATGCTCACCTTCGTTCTGTGGCTGTTACTGTTCTTGCTGTGCTGGCCCGTCGCTCTGCTTGCGCTCGTGCTTTACCCGTTGGTCTGGCTACTATTGCTGCCGTTCCGCATCGTTGGGATCGCGGTCGGCGGCGCGCTGGAACTCCTAGGGGCGGTCATTACGCTGCCGGCGCGGATTCTGCGGCCGCGCCGGCCCACGGCCTAATGCTACAATAGTTCGTCACTTAAGGCGAAGTGGCGGAATTGGCAGACGCACCAGACTCAAAATCTGGCGTACTTCACTGTGCGTGTGGGTTCGACCCCCACCTTCGCCACCAACCCAAGTTACTCCCGAAGGCGCGAGTACCCGAGTCGTCCAATATCGAACGCGGCGCGTCAGCATGTCATCGAGGCGCACCTGCGCCTGCCAGATATTCGTGCTATGCGTTGGCGGGAGCCATAGTCCTGTAGCGTTGCCACATAGCGGGGCGCCTCCATGCGTTCGCGCAACGTGCCTCACGATTTACTCCGTAACGGGCGAAAATGCCAAGCCAGAGCGTTGCGCCAGGATGTGTCGAAACTCGGGATGTGGCTTAGTGCAAATGCATGCTTCAGAGCCTGGATCTTCCAGGACGGAGGCGCTCAACACGCCCGGCGTGACCGCCAGTAACGGATTGGTGGCACTGTGGACTCGGTTGAGGGTCGAACTTGCTTCTCATGATACCCGGGCACAAACCTGGTGCGTTTACGTTATCGAGCGCGGTTCTCGGCACCCTTCCGATACATGCCCGCGTTTGTGCGCACCGATGTTGTGTTCGTTTCGTAGGGAGTGCTGGGCTTGGGCTCGGTTGAGTTCGAGGCCTTTGATGCGTTGGGGGCCTTCTTGGGCGTATTGGGTCCGTTTATGCTTGGAGATGGAAGCGCGGTCCAGAATCCGGCAGAGGACCGATTTTCGGAATCCCTCACGCGGCGGGTATTCCGGCTATAGAGGTCCGCATGCCCCAGCTCGGATGGGAACTGGATCACCTGCAATACGGATCGGCTTCGGCCGTCCTGGAGCCGGCGACAGACATGCTGGTGGCAGGTGTCAGGCTGATGCGGCGCTTGCGCCGGGGCTGATTTACCATCGGGAAATGCAGCTCGGAATCGTTTCCGATATCCACGATCATCTCCACTACCTTCAGCCCGCGATTGCCTATCTCGCGGAGCGGACCCATGTCCTGATCTGCTGCGGCGATCTTTGTTCCCCATTTGTTATGGACCAGCTTGCGAAGTATCCGGGCCCTGTCCACATCGTTTTCGGGAACAACGACGCTGACCTTTTTCGTATCACCCGCAAGTCTAACGATCGTGTTCAAGTGCACGGCGAACTCGCCGAGCTAGACCTCGATGGGTTTCGTGTGGGTGTGAATCATTACGACAACATCGCGGCGGGACTGGCTCGTTCCGGGCTGTATGACCTGGTCTGCTACGGCCATAACCATCGCTTCCGCCTCCAACAGCTCGGTGACACGGTAGCGTTGAATCCGGGGGCGATCATGGGGGCAGCGTTCGCGCCCGGTGGTTGGGAGCGGATTCAGCCGACATTCGCAACTTTTGCCATTGGGAGTCGCGAGGCGAAGTTATATCGGGTGGACGGCGACCAGTGCCTGCCGCACCAGTTCACGTAAAGGACTACTGCGCTAGATACTTGGGTACCGAGGAGTTCTTGGTGTACTCGGAAAGCGCTCGAGCGCTGAACACGGAAGACTTATCCAGCAGTTCGAGCTGCGCCCCGTCGTTTAAAGGCATCTCGTGCTCTACCCAATTCGATAGCGGGATGTTGCGGAAATACAGCCGCTCCTGCATGATCACCGATCGCCGGTTTGCAAAATGCGATTTGCTCTCACGAAGATAGCGGCGTTCCTCGACTCGAAAGTCCATCAGGAACTGGTCAAACGCGCGACGCTGGGCCGTCTCCTCGGCAAGCCGGATCTTGTCGGGAATGCCCGCCTCCAAGGACCGGATCTTTGCGTTTGCCTCGGCCAGCGTTTCGCGCTCTCTCGCTAGCGCCACCTCCATCCGCGAGTGCATCACGTAGTACGACAAGATCGCGGAACCGCAGGCAACCAGGACAGGCAGGACGATCCAGAGAATGGCATCCATAGGAATAGTCTTTCGTGTATCATCGTCGGCGTCGCGATAGAACTTTAGGCCTAAGGACCGGTCATCGTGACGATCGGGAGGGGGACTCCCCACCGATTGTAAAGCTCGGATTGGGTATCGGGGGCTTCGCCCCTGCGACCCGAGGATTTCAACGCTTTGCGCAGACTGGCACCGGTGCGCGGACGGCCGAGACCGTCCCGTCAGTCCGCACTCACGTCGGCGCTCAGGCCGGATCCCTCCGGAGCCTTATCCTCAGCGCGAGTGCTTTCCAGTGTACTTGGAGGCGGCAACCAAGGATTGCCGGTGTCACAATCAGGGTTCGAGATGAACGA
>DASQDN010000537.1:0-4131 GCA_035634155.1 Bryobacteraceae bacterium
AGGCTTTCCGTCAGTTCCAATTCCAGCGACTCGGGCTTCAGAGCACACGCATCCAGCGCCGTCCGCACGATGTCCAGCAGATCGGAGAAATAGAACTGAAGCGCGGACACATTCACCGCAACCTTCACGTCGATTCCTTGCTTCTGCCACTCGGCGCACTGCCGGCACGCCTCACGAATCACCCACGAGCCGATCGGCACGATTAAGCCCGTCTCCTCGGCGATAGGAATAAACTCCACCGGTGAGACAACTCCGCGCTTTGGGTGGAACCACCGCAGCAGTGCCTCCATGCCGACCATCCGTCCCTGCAGGTCGACTTGGGGTTGATAAAACAGCTTCAGTTCGCCGTTCTGCAAAGCTCGCCGTAAGCTGGTCTCAGTCTCCAGCCGCGCCCGAGCGCCGCTCTCCAGATGATCCTCGAAGAACGCGTAGCCATTCTTACCGCGGCTCTTAGCCCGATACATCGCGGTATCCGCCTTCTGCTGCAGTTCTACGGCTGTACACGCATGCTCGGGATAGATGCTGATCCCGATGCTTGCCGTCACGAATAACTCGTATTCTTCCACCTGAAAAGGAGCCTGAAGTTCAGCGGCGATCTTCCGCGCGCAAGCCTCGGCGTCTTCCCGGGCGGCAAGAGCGTGCAGAATGACAGCGAATTCGTCGCCGCCGATCCGCGCCAGCAATGTTGCCTTACCCGCACACTCGCTGAGCCTTCCCGCCACTTGTCGAATCAGCGCATCCCCGATCCGGTGCCCAAGTGAGTCATTCACTTCCTTGAAGCGATCCAGATCGATCCACAACAGCGCCAATCTGGCATTGTCACGAAGATTCTGGGCCAGCGTTGACTCGAAGACCGACCGGTTCGGAAGCCCCGTCAAGCTGTCTTTCGTCGCTTGCCGGTGTAGATTGTCATATAGCCACCGATGCTCAATCGCAACCGCAGCCAAACGGCTCACAGTCTCTGACATCGCGATCTCATGCGCATCCGGTACTGTGGGCTCCGGTGCAAACACGCTGATGACGCCGCGGACTTCCCCCTGTGTGGAAAATGGGGTGCTCCACGACGCGCCGATCCCAAGACTCTTCACCACTTCCTGAACGCGCGAAAACACATCGGACTCCGCAACATTGGGAACGATCACGGTACGACGACATTTTGCCGCATGTACGAGGCATCCATAGCCGGCCCGCATCGGAATACCTTTGTCGGCAAACCGGCTGGTCAAAGGCGATGTGGCCAGCGGATGCAGCCGGCCGTCGCAGCAAAGTGAGATCGAACAGAACCTGCCGGGGGATTGTTCCTCCACCAGATGCGCAATCTGTCTCAGGATTTCATCCAAAGGCTCATTCCGAGCCACCATTTCGAGAATCCGCTGGCACCCCCGATCGAACAGCTCGTTCCGCTTCTCGGCCGTGATGTCTTCCACGATGCCTTCATAGAAGATAGTCACGCCCGAGCCGTCGCGAACCGCACGCGCCGTCTCCCGGACCGTGATGTGCGCGCCGTCCTTGCGGATCCAGACGCCCTCCATTGCTCGAACTTCGCCGTCCGTGAACAGCGCCGCCCGATACGCTGCGCCATCAACACGATGAATCACAGGCTGTTCATCCGTGCTAAATCCGAGCATCCTTTGCAGCGCAGGATTCGCCAGGACTACCGTGCCATCCGGGGTGGTGCGATAGATTCCTGTGAGAACAGTCTCGAACAGATCACGGTACCTGCGTTCGCTGGCCTCCAAGGCTTGCTGGTAAACCTTCTTTTCGGAACTCTCGAAGGCGGACTGCAGCGCTTGAAGTTGGGCGATCAGCGCACCCGAGTCGCTGAGCTGATCTGTTTGTAAGAGGCGCGATTGCACTGCCATCGCAGAAACATTTCGGCGCCGGAATTGCGTTCTTGAGTGAAAATCTTTGTTTACTTCAAACTGGCAGGAATGCCGGCGCGGTAACTCGGGTATTTCAGCTCAACCCCGAGCTCGCGGCGGATGCCCCGCCCGTCGACGCGCCGGTCAGCGCGACGCGTGTGGTGAGCCTCATCAGCCGATATACGTACCGGGATAGGGACCCCCATTAGCTCTGAGCAGTACTCCGCAATCTCACGCGAAGTACAAGGGTGTTCATCGGCCACCGGCCACGCGCCACCCACATCCGTGCGAATCGCTGCTTGGACGTGTGCCGCCAGATCCTCCACGTGGATTCTGGAGACGTAGTTTTCGCCATTCCCCACAAGGCGGAACTTACCCTTCGCCATACTCTCATGAATCCCACGCGCGGGCCCGTAAATCGCCGCCGGACGCAGCACGATAGACGACCATGGGCCCGCCAAAGCCGCCGCCTCTTCCCGGAGACGCTCCTGGTCTCGTTCATGGCGAGGCGCGGGCGAACTGTGCTCGTCCACATCGCGCTGGTCGCCATAAACGCCTGTGGTCGAAAGGTATACCACGCGTTGGGGCTTTCTCATGACTAATCGGTCCCACAGCTCGCGGGGATTCGCACCCTCCACCGGAGGAATCGACTGGACGACGAAACTCCCGAAAGGGAGGATATCCAGGCGCGGTTCTAGCGAAAGATCCAAACGCGCCACCTCCGCCCCGGCTTCTTGGAGGTCATGCAGCCCCTCGGGGTTCCTCGAGGTGCAGACAACGCGCACACCCAGGCTCAATAGCCCACGAGCAAGCCGCCGCCCCGTATACCCGCAACCGAGGATGGCGACAGTCATATCTCAACAATACAAGGAGTACCCAAGAAAAAAGGGCGCCGTGAACAGGCGCCCTGCAAGGAAGAAGAGAAACACTCGAACCTATTCGGAGCGATCTCGGCGCGGGGGCGGCGTCGGAGCCTGCGGCGCCAGCGGCGCGGCCGGAGGCTCTTCGTCGCTTTTGCGCACCGAGACCCGACCGCGATCAGTACTGATAGTCACCGAAGGGCCATCCCCCACGTTACCGGTGAGGGTTCCGCCATGTTGGCCTTCATTGTGGACCTGCAGCGGGTCCCCGTAATCGTTCTCCAACTCGCCTCGCGACGTACGAGCCTTCAAGTTGAACTTCGCGCCGCGCGGAAGGTAAAGGTCAACATCTCCATTCCGCAGATCCACATCGATCTTCGGCATAGGTGCGGCGGGCCGCAGATCCAGATCCCCGCGCTCCACCTGGACAAGCAGCGAAGAGTTGAACTCGGTCATTCGCACATCGCAGCAACCATTCCCATGGCCTCGCACGACAACCGGCCCATCGACAGTTTCTCCATGCACGAACCCGCGACCCACGCGAAGCTCGCCATTCACTTTCTGGACCGCGACGTCGGCTTGACGGCCCTGGAATCTCAGCGGCTTCGCCAGGCGGCGGAACTGCAATTCACCGCCCCAGGATCCTTCGATCGTGACTTGGCCGGCCACGTTCTCCAATTCAACGTCGTTGCCGCGACCCTGCAAATCCACGTCGCCGGTGACGCCGATCGCGCGAACAACATCACTCCGCCGCACATTGACACGCACGTTGCCGCCGATGTTCTGCATCCGAACACCCGCGTTGTCGCTATCGATCTCAACCCCGCCTTTTACGTCGTTGACATCGAAATCGCCGTGGCGCCCACGAGCCTGCACAATGACGCCGTTCGGCACCGAGATCTCCAGTTCGGCCGACAGATGGCGCTCCTGCGGAGCACGCTCCTGGTTGGTGCGGATCACGATCGAGTCACCTTGTTCCAGCACCTCCAGCCCCGCCTGGCTGTTGGCACGGTCGGCATCCTCGCGAGAAAGAGCGCGCACAATCTTGCGCCCTGTGACGCGCACCTCCGCCGTATCGCTGCCGGTAATCCGAGTGTTGCCGCGCAAATTTTCCACCACTACGCGCGCCACCTTCCCTACCGGCACTTTCTTCTCGTCGATCGTGTAGTCGTAAGACTCGCCGAACACTTCGATACCATGCACTCGAAATCTCGCAGGTCCCCAGCCATTCGACTGGAAGGCATACAGCGTGCTGCCGATAATGCTCAGAAAGACGACCATCACCCATTCCCCGCCCGAGATTCCACTGGTCGGGAGCGGCCTTCCTCGAACCGCCCACACTACGATCTCCAGCAACCGGATCACGCCCCACGCGATGAATAGGAACGGCCAGTAACGCCCAAGAAAGT
>DASQDN010000538.1:0-5828 GCA_035634155.1 Bryobacteraceae bacterium
ACCGGCAGCAATGCAAACTTGGGACATCGACTCGCCAGATGCCCAAGCCCGCTACGCAGAGCCACCGGCCTTTGTCGGACGTCGGTAAACGCGCCCTGGGCCGTCACCCACAACATCGCTTGCGGATTGCGGAGAATCGCCGAAGCAGTTCGCAGGAACCGAGCCGCGCCCTTGGCAGACCCGGGTTCGATCCCAAAGAATCCAATCCGCTCGAAGAACTTGTACTTCGAAAGCGAGCGCGAATCGATGGGCGCAAAATGCTGCCGCCCACCGAACAACCGCAAGGCTAACGTCATGGCCACTAGCGGATCCCACCACGAAGGGTGATTCATACACACCACGATCGGAACGCCTGAAAGCATCGGCGGCGTCAACGTGCTCACCCGAATCGAGTGCAGCCTCCAGTACATGTACCAGCGGGCATACCAATGAAACAACGTCAGCGTCGCACGCGCGACCGACGGAGCTTCTACGCTGTTAGCACGCATGATCGTGTCCCCTCAGGCTCCACGATTCGGTCCTGGTCCACTGCGTCCGCGGCAATCCAGCCGGACATCATCACCATCGGCATGCCTGGCCCTGGATGTGCCGCACCCCCCGCCAGATACAAGCCATCGATATCAGGACTCCGATTCGAGGGCTTAAACGCGCCCAGAAAACGTCCATGACTTGCAATGCCGTAAATAGCCCCGTTCAACACCGAATAGCGATCGTGAATGTCCTGGGGCGTCAGGGCACGCTCAAACACGATGTTATCTTCCAAGTCCGTCAACCCTGCCGTGCGCGCGAGCTTGTCAAGGATCACCTTCCGATACTCCGGAAGCATCTTCGACCAGTCGTGACCCGGCCTCAAATAGGGCGTGTGGACCAGGATGTACAGCGCTTCTCCCCCGGGCGGCGCAACTTCAGGCTCGGTCACCGCGGGCGCACAGACGTAGCAGGTGGGATCTGGCGCGGGACGGCCCTCACGATAGATCGCTTCAAACTCCTCATGCGGGTCGCGTGAGAAGACAAAGTCATGGTGCAGTAGATGCTCGTATCGTTTCTTCAGCCCCAGGTACAACACGACTCCCGAACACGCCGGCTCGTACGAGCGACGTCCTTCAAACGCGCGCGCCGCTTCACCGCCGAGCAATTCGCGATGCGTCCGTACCGAGTCCGCGTTCGAAACCACAGCCCCGCAGCGCAGCGTTTCTCCATCGGCCAACTGCACACCCGCGACCCGCCCGTTCGCCGACAGAATCCGCCGAGCCCCGACGCCTGTCCGAAACGTCACGCCCAATTCCACGCCCAGCTTGTGCAACCCGCGAGCGACCGCGCCTGTCCCGCCACGCGGATACCAGACGCCCTCGCTGGTTTGCATATGCGCAATCGCGCAAAGAATGGCAGGCGATGCATCCGGAGCTGACCCGATGTATTGCGTAAAGTGATCGAGAAGCTGCGCCAATTGCGGGTCTTTGATGAAGCTTCGAATCGTCCCCCCCACAGTTTTGCCCATTCGCATGGACAGGACATCTTTCAACACCGACAACTGGAACGCACCGGACAGGTCGAGGGTATCGGTGATCCCTCCTACCGGCCGCCAAAAGAAGTACTTGTCAGAAACCGAATGCAACTGCTTGGAAAGGGCGAGAAATTGTCGGTACGCCTCCGCCACATCGGCATCCATCCCCTCCGTCATGCGATCCGTGTTCTCCCGCAAATCCAGCACGGAGCCGCCGTCGAAGAAACATCGCCATTGAGGGTCCAGCCGTACCAGGTCCAGTTCCCGAGCCACCTCGCGACCCGCCTCGGCATAGATCCTCCGCAGCACTGAGGGCACAGTAAGTATGGTTGGCCCCATATCGAAGCGGAACCCTTCCGCCTCCAGCACGGCAGCCTTTCCGCCCAGCCAAGGGTTCTTCTCGACCACGGTTACCGAGTACCCGCGCGCCGCCAGCGTGCATGCCGCGGACAATCCGCCGAGTCCCGCGCCAATTACCACCACATTCGAAGAACGATCCATCTCAAGCCGCCTTTCTTCGCGCAAACCCTGCGCGGGAAACTTGTAGAATTCCTTCCAAACGTCGCTTCCAACTTCCGGCATGCAGCGCTAGCAGCACGCCCCGGAACATTTCTGTGTCTCCGCGTCGACTGGGCTCGAAATGTGGCCGCCACCTTCCGCTGCGAACGCACACTGCCTTCAATGCCGTCATCTCGAGCAATCCTTCCGCTCCCCGAGTCACTCCGAAGCCGCTCTTCCCTCGACCGCCGAACGGCAGCCTCGGGTCCGCCGTGGGCACGATCATGTCATTGATCACCACCACGCCCGCCCGAATCAATGCAGCGATCCGCCACGCCGCATCCTCGCTCCCAAAGACCGACGCGCCTAAGCCAAAGCCGCACGATGATGCCAACTCGGCCGCTTCCTCCATCGAATCGACTGCAAGAACGGGAATGCTGCAATCGGACAAGCGCTGCCCCAACCCGGCCGCGCGCTCTCGAGCCACATAGATTCGCTTCGGCGCAATGCATGTATTCCCGCCGTTCAACCGCAGCCCGAATCGAACAGCCGCGGCCACCATATCCAAATCCGCGTCGCCCAACACGAACACGCTGTCGCACCCAGATAGTTCCATTACGCTCGGTGTCCCGTGCTCCGCCAGCACGCGCATCACCGCGAGACCCGTGGCGTTCGAACCCGTGAGGACAACCTTATCGACCCCCGCCTCAATCGCATTCTGCGCCTCCTCAGGATCTTCCCCGAGCACGCGCAGCGCGCCAGCGGGAAGCCCCGACTCCTTAAGCAGCGCCGCAAACAACTGCATAGCGCGCGACCCGCCGACTCCGGGCTTCACCAGCACGCGGTTCCCAGCCACAAGCGCTTGCAGAGCATGCACGCCCGGCAGCAGAATCGGATAATTCGCAGGGCCAATCACCAACACGGTCCCAAGCGCCTCACGCCGCACCTCGAGCGTCGTACCGCTCAGCCACAGCGGCCGGCCCTTCCCAAGACGGCGGGGCGCCAACAACTCCTCGGCCTCGCGTTCCAGGAAACTGCATGCCTCGGCCAACGGGAGCACCTCCGCCACCAACGTTTCCGCCGCATCGCGAGGCACACACGCGGCAATGTCCGCGCCACGCTCGGCAACCAATCCGCGCAGGCGCCGCACCATGCGCAAGCGATCGCGCAAAGACCATCGATGCCATCGAGCCTCGCCCATATCAAGCCACCTGCGCGCGTTGTGCCGATGCCGCCATCTCATGCCAGTTGACGCGGATGCCGCAATCCTCCAACAGCAGCCGGGTCGAAATGCGAGCCGACTCAAAAATCACAGGCAGTCCGCTCCCCGGATGCGTACCACCACCGGTGAGATACACGCCCTCCAAATCTTCAAATCGATTATTCGGTCGCAAGTGGAGCATCTGATCCAGGCTGTGACTCAGATTGAACGTCGCCCCCTTGTAGATGTCGAACGACTGCTCCCAATCGTCCGGCGTCACCACACGCTCGTATCGAATCCGGCTTTCCACATCCGGAATCCCGAGCTTCTCCAACTGCTTCAACGCCAGCGCTCGATACCGAGGAGCTTGCACGGACCAATCGACATTCGCATGCTTATGCGTCACGGGAACCAGAACATACAGCGTGCTCATGCCGGGCGGCGCGAGCGATCGATCGGTCACGCACGCGTTCTGCACATAAAAGGACGGATCGTCGGAAAGCACATGGCGCTGCTCGATGTCACCCAGATTGCGTTCGTAATCCTTTGCGATGTAGATCGAGTGGTGTGCGACATTGTCGTACCGTCCCTGGATTCCCAGGTACAACATGAACGTCGAGCATGAAAATCGCTTCTTCGCGATCTTCCGATCCGTCCACCGCCTCCGCAGATAGTCCGGAACCAGCTTCGTCATTGCGTTCGCGAAGTCCGCATTCACTACGACGGCGTCGGCGCGGTACTCTCCAGCCCGCGTTCGAGCACCGCGAATCCGGCGCCCATCGAACAGTAATTCCTCCACTCCTTCGCCGAGCCGAAACTTGACTCCCAACTCCGCGGCAACATCGGCCATTGACTTCGAAACCGCTCCGCAGCCCCCCATCGGATGCCAAACTCCCGAGTCGTATTCGAGGAAGGCAAGAATCGAAAACAAGCTTGGGCAGCGGAACGGCGACATGCCCAGGTACTTCGATTGGAACGAGAACGCTAGCCGCATCCGCTGGTCCGCGAAGTGCCGGCTCAACTCACCGTCAAGCGACAGCCACGGCCGAAGCAGCGGCATCAGCTTCATCATCTGAGCGCTGCACAAATCGCGCCAACTGGAGAACGGAGACTCCAGGCACGGCCGGAATCGCTCCAGCTTCTCCCGATTCTCCTCAATGAAGTTCCGGAAGCTGGCAGCGTCATGCGGACAAAGCTTCGCAATCGACTGCTCCATGCGCCCGATGTCCGGCGTGGCCAGCAGTTCCCCTCCTGCCCCAAAAATCAGCCGGTACTGCGGATCGAGCTTCACCATCGGAACCTCCGCCCGCAGATCGTAGCCTGCGGCGGCATAAATCTCCGATAGGATCCTCGGGTACAGAAAGAAGGTCGGACCAAGGTCAAACCGGAAGCCCTCCGCCGCCAGCGTCGCCGTCCTTCCCCCGACATGACCCTGCTTCTCAAGCACTGTCACATCCGCCCCGGCTCGCGCCAGCAGCATCGCTGACGCAAGTCCGCCGGGCCCTGCGCCGATAATCAGAACCTTTGGTTTCGAGCCTTGCATCGCTCACAAAGATTCTGAAAAATCCTCCACGGGTGGAAGAAAATTGCAGCACGGATAAAAGTTCAAAAAAGAAATCCAGACAAATCGCAGGGCATCGAACGAAAGTGCTGTTGCGAGCAATTGGGATGGCCTGCGTCGCCATCGCCTTAGCTGAGGCCCAGGACTGGACTGAAATCCGTCGCCTTTACTACCAGGCTGTAGACGGCGATCATGCTGCTGCTGAGCGCGCCGCTACGCTGATGGAGGGCGCGCGCGCCACTCAGTCGAACTCGCCGCTTTTCCTTGCCTATTGCGGCAGTCTTACACTTCTCGAATCTTCCAGATCCATGGCCCCCTGGAGGAAAGGGAAACTCGCCAAGCAAGGGCTGGAGATGATGGACCGCGCAATCGCAGCCGCGCCGGACGATCTTGAGATTCGCTTTCTCCGAGCCGCCTCCACCATGGGCCTGCCCGGCTTTTTCCATCGCTCCGCAGAATCAGCTTCAGACTTCGCCCACCTTGCCCCGCATGTGCCCGACGCGGTCCGCAGTGGCAAACTCGAACCTCGCCTTGGAAGTGCCGCGCTCCACTACCATGCCTTAAATCGCGAGAAAGCCCACGATCGCGCCGGGGCACTCCGAGCCTGTCGCGATGCCGTTCGAATTGCGCCGAATACGCCGGCAGCACATGCCTGCCTCAAAAGATTCCCTGCGAACTAGCCGGCAGCAACGGTACCATGGAGAAGGATAGTTATGGGTCGCATCATCTTCCTCACCGCCGTTGCCTTCGCCGCCTACCGCTACATTTCCAAATCGAACCAGCGGCATCAGGCGATTGCGCCTGGCGATAACAACGAGGGATCGCTGGAAGTGCTGCCCGCCGCGCCCGCGACGACCACGCCGGCGATCCGAGGCTCAGCTACTGAATCCGCTGCGCAGCACCAGAAACTGCTGGCGACATCCACCTCCAAAGCCGCCGAACCCGATCCCGTCCGATAGCGTGGTATTCCTCACCACCACTGTGCAAAAACCCACAGTTGGTTGCAAATCCCGCGAATCAAGGCGTTTGCGAGTGGAGCCTCCAACGCCTGTTGCAGATTACGG
>DASQDN010000539.1:0-1947 GCA_035634155.1 Bryobacteraceae bacterium
AGATCATTCCGCAGGCCATCATCGACCTGCCGAGGTTCGGACTTATCAATGTCCATGCCTCGCTATTGCCCAAGTACAGGGGAGCCGCTCCAATCCAGTGGGCAATCGCAAACGGTGAGACTGTTACGGGCGTCACGACCATGTCCATCAACGCGGGGCTGGATACAGGCGACATGCTGCTGAAGTACGAAACGCCGATCGGGGCGGAGGAGAATGCACTCGAATTGAGTGAACGGCTGTCGGTCGCCGGAGCCGGTCTTCTTGTCGAAACCTTGCGTCGACTTGCCGCTGGCGGCCTTGCTCCGGAGCGCCAGAACGATGCGGAAGCTTCACTTGCGCCTGTGTTGACCAAAGAAGACGGGCTCATTGATTGGGAGCGGCCGGCGGTGGAAATTTCGAATAGATGTCGCGGATTTTTGCCTTGGCCAGGGACTTACACGCGTTTTCACGGTCACCTGTTGCACATCTGGAGGGCAAAACCTGCTAATGATATAGATTCGGGGTTACCAGGCTCTCTCCATGTCCGCGGCAGAGGGGTGGTGGTCGCCTGCGGCGCTGGGACAGCCCTGGAACTCCAAGAACTGCAGCTCGAAGGCCGTAAGCGCATGAGCGCTGAGGCATTTGTCAACGGCCGCCGGCTGAGTGCAAACGAAACCTTAGGAGACAAGACGAATTGAATTTTCCGCAGGGATATCGCTACGCTGCCACCTACGCGGGCATACGCAAAGACAATCGCGAGGACCTGGGCCTCATTGTCTCGGACCAGCCCGCGTCTGCCGCAGCTGTATTCACGTCGAATCGCCTGCAGGCAGCGCCCGTGCGAGTCGCTCGCCAGCACCTGCGCGCATCCCGCGGCCGTGTCAGCGCCATTCTGGTGAACGCTGGTAATGCGAATTGCGCGACCCGGAACGGCGATGAAACCGCCCTCGCATGCTGCCGTGCAGTTGCCAAGCAACTGAAGGTTCCGGTGGCCCAGATCCTCCCGGCATCGACAGGTGTCATCGGTGTGGAGCTCGACTCGGACCTCATCGTGAAGGCGATACCACGGCTGTTTGACGACCTGCTCGAGAGCCGTTTTCCGGATGTGGCGCACGCGATGATGACGACCGATACGGTTCCGAAGATCGCCCATGCAGAGGTCTCTTTGAAGGGCGGTGAGATCCAGATCTCCGGCATGACCAAAGGTTCCGGCATGGTTCATCCGAACCTGGCAACTACGCTCGGGTTTGTCATGACCGACGCAGCCATCTCGCCCATTCATCTGCGCCAGATGCTTCTTCGCGCCGTCGAGATGAGCTACAACCGGCTTTCGGTCGATGGTGACACCTCTACCAACGACATCGTCGTTCTGCTCGCAAACGGCGCTTCGGGCATCCGGCCTTCCGAACGCGAGCGCCGCTCCATGGAAGAATCGCTATGCCTGGTGATGGAAGACCTGGCCGAGCAGATCGCGCGCGATGGCGAGGGCGCCACAAAGCTGATCACCATACGCGTCGTCGGCGCTGCCGACGAGCAGGCTGCGGCGAAGATCGCCCGAAGCATTGCCAATTCGCCGCTCGTGAAGACAGCCATCGCAGGATCCGACCCGAACTGGGGCAGGATCTTCTCCGCGGCCGGGAATGCCGGAGTCGAGTTCGATCCCAACAAGATCGATATCTACTTGCAAGGCGTGCAGGTTTGCGCCGGAGGCTTGCCCACAGACTTCTCGGAGTCCGAGCTGAAGACCAAGCTCGACGACCGCGAGTGCCTGATCCGCTTCGAGATCCGGGGCGACGGCAAGGGCGAAACACGCTTCTGGACCTGCGACTTTACCGAGGGCTATATCCGGATCAACGGGAGTTATCGCACCTGATGCTCCGCCGCCGGACCCTGCTGGCGGTGCCGCTTATGACGGCACTGGCCACTGCGCAGGATCGGGAGGAAGTTCTGACCGTCATTGAAACGCTG
>DASQDN010000540.1:0-11118 GCA_035634155.1 Bryobacteraceae bacterium
CCTTATTCAAACGCCCGCTTTGGTATTGGCCGACGCTGCAGTCGGACGGGAAAGGACTTTGATCTTGCCGCCTTCCTTCAGCGCGCCCTGGCCGGCAACAACAACGTTTTCTCCAGCCGAAACGCCTTCTCGGATTTCCACCATGCCTTCACGCTGATACCCAAGCGACACCTTTGTCCGCTTAGCCGTGTCCTTGGTGGCGACATAGACGTAGTTCTGGCCGTCCTCTTCCACCAGCGCGCGTTTCGGGATCACGATCGCGTCTGCCTTGGTATCGGTCCGGATCTCGACACGCACGAATGCACCAGGGCGGAAACCGGGCTGCGGCTCCATAGCGACGGTCACTTTCACCGTGCCGCTCGCCTGATCGACCACCGGGCTGATTCGTTCAACGCGACCTTGCACCGTAGCGGTGTCGTCGCTTCCCAAGCGCACAGTAGCAGGCTGGCCACTACGCACCGCGCGTGTGTCCTTTTCCGAAAGGTGAACGTCGGCAAACAGCGGCGAAAACGCCCCAAGGTTGAACAGATTGTCATTGGGCTTCAAGCGCTGGCCTACATTCACGGTTCTCAAAGTGACAAACCCGGCAAACGGCGCACGCACTTCAGTCCGCGACAGGTCCAGCTTCGTCTGTGCAATCTCAGCCTGAAGCTCGCCAACTTTATGCTGGAACTCCTTCGATTCAGAGACCGAACTCCGCTCGTCGTGCTGCAACTCTTCCAGCTTGTACTTGTAGGTGGCAACTTCCTTGTCGCTGACCAGGCCTTCCTTACGAGCCTTTTCGTACCGATCGAACTCAGCCTGTGTGTGGCCGATCTGGGCTGCCGCCTTCTGCTGGCGAATCCGAGCCTTCTCCATTTGCAGCTTGGCCTGTTCCAGCTTCTCCTGAGCCAACTGCAGCCGGATGCGTACCGGAGCATCATCCAGAGTGCACAGCACCTGGCCCTCTTTGACGAAATCGCCCTCTTCCGCCAGCACCTTCTGAACAATGCCCTCGGCCTGCGTTGACACCGTAACCTCGCGAAGAGCGCGCAGATTCGCCGTCGAGGAAAGGAAAGCCGCGATCTCGCTCCGCGTTGCCATGGCAAGCTCCACTGGCGTCGCCTCCTTTTCAGGAGTCTTTTTGTCGTCTCCGGCCTTCGCTTGCGCAACGCCGCCAAACCACGCAGGCTTGGCCTTGTATGCGTAGAAACCGCCGCCGAGAAGTACAAGGGTCGCGAGCAGACCGTACACCTTCGCGCGCAAACTCATGGTTGCTCTCCTTTTCGGTGTGTGCCTAACCGGTATGCGCCGCGCTAACCCGAGCGAAATGCTTGAGTCGGAAAAACGCAGTGCGGATCACGGGTGTTAGCTGCAATCCTAGCAATTTCTGACGCTCACGCGGCCGTGCTTGTTCCCGATATACGTATTGGACTGCGCATAAGTTCCAAAGTTAGGGCGAAATTCCTGTGGACAGCGTTTAGCTGCCCGGGTGGACCGCCGTGGTGTGTGCCGCCCGTCTCACCTGTCACGCAAAAGTCACATCCAAGCCGTACACTGGACATATCCGGATGTTTACGAAATCGATAATCCTGCTCCTGGGAGCCGTCTTGATTGCGGGCGCCCAGACCAAGCCGCCCAAGCGTGCGAAGAACGTCATCCTCTTCCTGGCAGACGCGGGAGGTGTCGCCACACTGAACGGAGCCAGCCTGCTCGGCTATAACGCCCCGCAGAAGCTGCACGTACAGTCCTGGCCCGCGCTCGCCTTGTCTGACACTTCGCCCACCGGCCGTTGGGTTACCGATTCCGCGGCCGGAATGACCGCGATCGTGACCGGTCAGAAAACGTGGAATGGCGTCATCAGCCAGGGCCCCGACACCCGACGCAAAGAGAAGGATGGTACGCCGCTAAAGACGATCCTCGAATATGCGGAAGAGCGCGGCCTTTCCACCGGTGTGTTATCGAACGTCAACATCGCGGACGCCACTCCAGCCGCCTGTTATGCCCACGCCAATGACCGAGCCCTGTTCGCCAGCATCTTCCTGCAGATCTTCACGCCGCGCTTCGGCGACGGCGTCGACGTCGTCTTCGGTCCCGGGCGTAAGCCGGTCTTCGATAGCGTGACCGCTGCGGGCAAGGATCTGGATGCCATTGCCAAGGAAAACGGCCGGCCCATCTACGACACGATCGAAGCCGTGCCTGAGGAAGACGACCGCGCGCTCGCCGTCATTGCCGGCAACATCGACCTGAACGCCGCGGCTAAGAAAGCCATCCGAAAGTTGTCCCGCAACAAGAAGGGCTTCTTTCTGATGATCGAATCGGACGCGCACACCGATGACCCGGAACTCGGCCTTTCTCGCCTGGTCAGCTTTGACAAACTCATTGCCGAGATTTCAGAGCTGGTAGACCTCAAAGAAACGCTCCTCCTCTTCACCGCGGACCATTCCTTCGATTTCCGAATCCGCTCCGGCGGCCCGAATGAGCCGTTGTTGAAAGGCGTCGCCGAGTGGAGGCAGGCCAAAGCAGCGGGGAACAAGGAGCCGGTGCGCCTCCCATTCGTGCATGTGGACAACGGCCATACCGCCGAAGAAGTCGTCGTGCTCGCCAAAGGCCCTGGTTCCGAGTTGGTGCGCGGCTTCCTGCCGAACACGCGCCTGTTTGAAATCATGCTCTCGGCCTACGGGTGGAACAAGGCCGCATCGCGACCGACCGACTAGCTGGTCCGGGCTGATACACTGCGCAATAACCCTATGACCAGCCCGAAGGCGGACGGCGTCCGCGAACCGTTCACGCCCATACAGTGGCTCATCTGCGTCATTGCCGCGATCGGATTCGCTTTCGACATATATGAGCTGCTCATGCTGCCGCTCATCGTCCGTCCCGCGCTGACCGAATTGGCCGGCATCGCGCCGGGAACACCAGCCTTCAATTACTGGGTCGGCCTGCTGTTCTGGATCCCTGCCGTCGCGGGAGGCTTCTTCGGTCTCATCGGCGGTTACCTCACCGACCGTTTTGGCCGCCGCCGCGTCCTCGTCTGGAGCATCTTGCTCTACGCCTTCTCCGCTTTAGCCGCTGGCTTCGCAACGTCGTTGCCGATGCTTCTATTCCTCCGCTGCACAACCTTCATCGGCGTGTGCGTGGAATTCGTGGCAGCCGTCGCGTGGCTGGCCGAGCTGTTCCCGAACCCGAAAACCCGCGAATCTGTTCTCGGCTATACGCAAGCCTTCTCATCCATCGGCGGCATCCTGGTCACCGGCGCCTACTTCCTCGCCGTTGAATATGCAGACTCATTGCCTGCGATCGCCGGAACCCATTCGCCTTGGCGTTACACCTTGATCTCGGGTGTAATTCCCGCTTTGCCGCTTATCATCATTCGGCCCTTTCTTCCCGAGTCTCCTGCATGGGCTCGCATGAAAGAGCAGGGCATGCTGAAACGCCCGAGCATCGGGGAACTGTTCAACCCGCGATACCGAAAGACGACCCTCGTCACCGCACTCATGTTCGCCTGCAGCTACGGCGCGGCGTTCGGCGCCATCCAGCATCTGCCGCGCATCGTTCCCGGACTGCCTGAAGTTGCCTCGCTCGCCCGGCCTCTGCAGGAGAAGATGGTCAGCGCCGTTCAGGGCTACCAGGAAGTGGGCGGCCTCGTCGGTCGCTTCGTACTGGCGTTTCTGGCAGTTCGCATCGTCAGCCGTCGCCGGTTGCTGCGCATCTTTCAGTTCCCGGGACTCATCATCGTCCCGCTGGTGTTTCTGTATCCCGCTGTGTCGGACCTGGAAACACTGAAGTGGGGCGTCTTCGTCGCCGGACTGCTGACAGTCGCCCAGTTCAGCTTTTGGGGCAATTACCTGCCGCGCGTCTATCCGACGTACTTGCGAGGCACCGGGGAAAGCTTTGCCGCGAACGTGGGAGGCCGCATGTTTGGCACCTCGGCAGCCTTCGTTACCACGCAGCTCGCGAATGGAATGCCGGGCACGACACCCGCCATGAAACTCGCTTACTCGGCCGCCGCGGTCGCACTCGTCGTCTATGCGGTCGGGTTCCTGGCTAGCTTTGCGTTGCCCGAACCACAGTCGGAAGATCTCCCGGACTAGGATGATAGTAAGTCGCCCGTGGTCCTGCTGTCCTTACTCCTTTTCCTAACCCAGTCCGTTGTGAAGGTGCCGCCCTCGCAGTGGACTGCGATTTCGCTCAGGATCCTGCAGAATAGCGCCACTGTGCAACTGTCATTCAACGTGCAGAACGGCGGCTCCAATCTGCAGGCAATGATCCTTACCGGCGATGAAGCCGAGCGCTTCCACCGGGGCCGCTCCGTGCGCCCCATTTTCAGCTCCGGCTTCAAGGGATCCGGCGAATACCGCATCGTCATCCCGGATGCCGGCGACTACGTGCTCCTTCTCGACAACCGCCTGGAGGGCCGATTCCCGACCGAGGTTGCGCTGAAGTTCGACGTGACCTACCCCGCCGACCTGAGCGTCCGTACAGTTCCACCCGAACGCCGCCGCGCCACCGTTGCCTTGAGCTTGCTCTTCTTTGGAGCTGTCGTCGTTTTCTCCGCGGTCAAGTTCTTGCGGAATTGAGGAACTCGCGCATCTTCGACGCTGTGTGCCGGATGTCATCCTGCGAGTGCGCCGCCGACACAAAGCCAGCCTCGAACTGCGACGGAGCCAGATACACGCCCTGCTCCAGCATGAAGTGGAACAGTCGCTTGAACAGCTCGGTGTTGCACTTCTTCGCACTGTCCCAATCGGTCACCGGCTCGTCGGTGAGGAAGAACGTGAACATCGATCCCACACGGTTGACGGTAACCCCCGCCGGAGGATTCGCGCACAAAGAAGCGGTCCGCTGCTCCACGATCTCGTAAACCTCGGGATGCTCCACGAGGTACTTCAACATCGCGAGCCCGGCGCTCACCGCCAGCGGATTTCCGGATAACGTTCCTGCTTGATAGATGGGACCCGATGGCGCCACTTTGCTCATGATTTCGTGCCGCCCACCATAGCCGGCGATCGGCAGCCCTCCGCCAACGATTTTGCCGACCGTCGTTAAATCAGGCTTGATGCCGAACCGCTGCTGAGCGCCGCCCAGCGCCACGCGGAACCCGGTCATCACCTCGTCGAAGATCAACAACGCCCCATACCGCTCGGTGACGGCGCGGAGTCCTTCCAGAAATCCCGGCGCCGGCGGGATGCAGCCGATGTTGCCGCACACTGGTTCCACAATCACGCACGCAATCTGATCGCCCTGCTTACGGAAAGCTTCCTCGACTGCGTCGAGGTTGTTGTACGGCGCCACTACCGTTGTTTCTGCGAAGCTCTGCGGCACACCGACGGTGTCCGAGATCGCTAGCGTCGCCATCCCGGAGCCCGCCTTCACGAGCAGCGAATCGACATGCCCGTGATAATTGCCTTCGAACTTCAGCGTCAGGTCGCGACCTGTGAACCCCCGAGCCACACGCAACGCGCTCATGGTCGCCTCTGTTCCCGAGTTGACCAGCCGCACGAGTTCCATGCTCGGCATGATCTGCCGGATGAGTTCGGCGAGCTCCACCTCGCGCTCGGTCGGCGCGCCAAAGCTCGTGCCGATTTCGAGCACCTGCTGCAGCGCGTCAATGACGACCTTCGGTCGATGACCCAACAGCAGCGGTCCCCAGGAACAGATGTAGTCGATGTACGAGTTGCCGTCGACATCGACCAGGCGCGAGCCCTCGCCGCGAGCGATAAACCTGGGCGAGCCGCCGACGCCTTTGAACGCCCGGACAGGCGAGTTGACGCCGCCAGGCGTGACCTTCTGGGCGCGAGCAAAGAGCTGTTCAGAACGGGAGTTATCCACGCTGCTATTATCGCGGTTCGCCTACCGAATCATGATGTTGAGTGGACTAGGCGCCTTTTTGCCGTCCACCCAAAGCAGCAACTCCGACCGGCCGGAAGGTAGGAAGCCGCCAGGCAACTGAAGCACGATGGTCAACTGGCCGCCCGAATCATTCACAGAAACGACCGGAACTTCCAGACTCGCAATCTCCGCCGTCACGACGCTTCCACTACCCGGCATCCGTACGGTTACCCATCCTGTGCGCGACGCCGGGTGTTCGGAAGAGTTGATCGAGCCATCCTCATTCTCGATGCGAGCGCTCGCAACAATCTCCACCGGCGCAACTGCCCAATCCTCAACTCGTACTTCCGTCCATCCCGCAGGCAACGCCTCAGGTACCTTGACCACTATCCGTGTCGCTGCAGCCGAGAGCACCTCGGCCGGCGCGTCCCCAAACCACACCCGTGAAGCAGGGGAGGGAAATGCCTGATCTGATTCCAATTCGACCACACCCCCAGGAACTACTACGCCAATGACGCGAAGCGGCGATTGCTCCACCGGTGCGACTTGGAGCTTCGCAAGCCGCCGAATCCGATTGCTGCCGCTGTCGGCCACGAGGATCGATCCATCCGCCTCCTGCCAAGCGTCCGTCGGTCCATTTAAGGTATCCGCCAGGATCTCCCAGGTCCCATCAGTGTCCACCCGCAAGACGCGATTCGCCCCGGCGTCGGCCACCAACAAACGTCCCTGCGAGTCCAAGTGCAACCCGCGGGGGTCCACCAGCGGAATGTTGGGTAGCGTAACCACTCGCCCGTCGAAACCCATCTTCCGCAACCGTCCGGCTTCCGTGAACCAGACCGTGTTCCCGCCGTCGACCGCGATTCCCACGGGACTCTCGAGAGCGATCGAGGTCCCGAATCCGTCCTTGGTGGATGTTCCGCCGCCGGCAATCGTCGAAACGAAGCCATCCGGGTCGATCCGTCTCAGCATTGCGTTGCCGGTGTCCGCCACGTAAAGCCGACCGCCTTTGTCGAACGCCAGCCCCAAGGGCCGCACGAATGGCTTCGTTCCGCTGCCGCGGGAGAAGAGCTTAGAGGTCCCGTCCAGCTCGATTCTGTAAACTGAACCAGACTTGGAATCAGAGAAGTAGAGCCGATTCTTCAGGTCAAACGCGAAGTAACCCGGCTCGCCTAGCGAAGCCACAAGCGTGGACAGGTTGCCTTCAGGATCGATGCGCCGGACGCGCCCCGTACCCGTGTCGGCGATATATAGGTTACCGGCCGAGTCCCGGATCGTGGCGGTCGGATGGAGGAATCGCCACTCGTCCCGTGGGCGGCCATCGCCGGTGTAAGCGATGCCGGCGTTCCCCGCGAGAACCGTCACGCCGCCTGGGCTGTACGTCCGAATCTGCTTCCGAGCCACCGCGATCAGGGATCCGTGGATGTCGAGTGCAACCTCATCCGCCTCGGTCATCAGGATGGTCACCTCGCCCGAGGGTGCCACGACAGCGACGCGATCGCCACCGGCCGCGTAAAGTTTCCCCAGGCCATCTACCGCGATTGAGGTGACAGCTCCGAAGTCCTTCAGCACGGTACGGATAGCGCCATTTTTTAAAGCGATCACTCGCTGGTTGCCCGAATCCGCAACATATAGAACGCCGGCGCTATCGCAAGTTAAGCCTGCAGGGCTCCGTAGCGGCTCGGCCGTCACCGATTTCAGACTTCCGTCTAAACCGAGCTTATAGACCGTATTCGCCCCAAAATCAGATACATACACGACGCCGTTCGGGTCGACAGCAACATTCCGAGGCTGCTGGAATCCGCCAAACTCTTGTCGCGAACCGTCGGGCGCCACCCGCACCACCCGAGCATTCCCCAGATCGGCTACGTAGATATCTCGGTTCGGCGCGGCCGCCACACCATAAGGTGTCCGAAGCCGCATGCCCGGGCCCGCGATTCCATCCCCGGCCACCGACGAAACGAACCCATTTGGGAGGAAGCGCCGCACCCGATGATCCCCAGCGTCCGCGAACACGATGCTCCCATCGCGGTCTACCGCGATACCCTGCGGCTGAACCAGCGGAGCCCGAGTCGCCGGCTGCCCGTCGCCGCCGAACTCCGTCCCGGCAAATTCGTAGACGCCATACGCCGATTGCGCATGGGCGACGGAACAAACCCCGAGTATCACCAACCCTAAACGTAGTAGTACGCCCACGAGAATCTGGTGGGCCAGACGGGCAGATTCTCTCAAGATCGATCCGCAGGTGTCGAGAAGACCACCATGAGCATGTGGACGAGAGTACTGGTACTTGCGGCATTATTCATCACAAGTGCATTGGCTGCCGAGTCTTACGTGGTAGTACGGCTGCTGGATCCGACCGCAACCAGCGCCGTCCTCGAATCGGGCGCCGTTCCTATCGGGCACCCCGACCTTGAACAGGACGAGATCCTGGTCTACACAACGGACGAGCAGCTCGAGAAAATACAGAACGAACCCAACGTCGCGTTTGTGTACCCCGCGTCGGCGGAACTGATTTCCGGTGTCCCCGTCAATTCCTGCACTCAACCCAAATCCGACCTCATCGCCGAGTACATCTGGAATGTGGGCCATGGATGGAGGCTCGCCGGGCAGACTGCGACCCGACTCACATACTCCGTCCAGGATTTCTCGCCAAAGCTCGGGAAGGAGAGAACGCTGGAAGCGCTAAGCCAGGCGCTGGCAGAATGGACGAAATACGTCCAAATCGACGTGACCTACGACGCCACCCCGGCCGGCCCCCGGAACCTGACCGTGCTCTTCGCCCGAGGCGATCACGGCGACCCGTACCCGTTCGACGGTCCCCGCCGGACCCTCGCGCATACTTTCTATCCGGGCGACGTGAACCCGGAACCCATCGCCGGCGACCTTCACTTCGATGAGGACGAGAATTGGGGCAGCGGCGTCGACCCCGACTTTCAGTCGGTCGTGCTTCACGAACTCGGGCATGCGTTGGGGCTCGGGCACTCGGACCGGCCAAATGCAGTCATGTATCCCTATTACCGCCGACTCGGAACCCTGCAACCGGACGATATCGCAGCCATTCGCCGTCTCTACCCGGCCCGGCAGGATACGCAAGGAACGCAGACAGCGAGCCCGCAGGTTCCAGCGCCGCCAGTTCAGCAGCCGAACCGGGCAGACCGAACGCCGCCGACATTGCGCGTCCTCAGTCCGTCGACGACTCTCGTATCAACCTCGGCTGCTACGGTGCGAATCAGCGGTACGGCGTCAGATACAGGCGGGATTGAAAGGATAGCGTGGTCCTCTTCGGGAGGGCGTTCGGGCGTCGCGAACGGAACCACGACCTGGACTATACCCGATTTCGCCCTTCGTGTCGGGGACAACTCGATCGTGATCCGCGCCTACGACACAGCAGGGAACACGTCCTGGAGGAATCTAACGATTACGCGGCGATGAGCCTGCAAACTCGGGATACTTGGCTCGTAGCTGAGCAATATCCTGGAGCACGATACGACGGTCCGCCGGCTTCACAGCAGTGCTGTTCATTACATAGCGAACGTTGTCCAGTGCCATCTGCACCTCGCGCCGGTTGTTCACGGACAAGTTCTCCCGCAGGTCGTGGCCGGCGCGGCCGAGCACGTTCGTGGCATCCTGCAGCATCGTCCGCTGTCGAGCCGACAGAGTAGACCGCTCCATCACGTTCAGGACGTTGTCGGTAAGGCGGCTGACCAGATCCACCGTGGTTGCCGACGCCATCTCCGTGTTCTCGGTACGAGACCGCATTCCGGAGAACTCGGTGTCGCCGAAGTGGACCTCGCGAACGTTCGTGATGCTGTAGTCCCGGCGGCGGCCATCGACGTCAATGAAACTCATGGTGCGGCCATTGGCCGATAGCATGGTTCCGTTCACCTGCGAGCCATCGCGCAAGATCAGAGTGTCCGCCGACAGCGTCCCAATGGCCAGCAGCATCGGCAATAGCGTTTTCCTCATGCATCCCTCCAGGACGACGAAGTGCACGCAGCGTGCCACGCGTAAGTGTCTGAATCTGCGAGTATGAACGGTGAAAATGTTACGCGCCTAGCAATTGCTCCAGCTTTGAGCCCTTCAGAACCATGGTCTCGTTCCGCTCAGGTCCGGTGGAGACGCAGCCGACTTCCACGCCCGTCTGCTTGCTGAGAAACTCGAGGTATGAGTGCGCTTCCGACGGGAGATCCTCGTACTTGGAAACGCCTCGCGTTGGCCGATGCCAACCCTTGATCGGCTCGAGCACGGGCTCGACGCGCTCCAGGTCGGCATTCCGAGCAGGCATCTCGTCGATGACCCGGCCATCCAGTTTGTAGGCGACGCAAACCGGAATTTCGTCCAGCTCATCGAGAACGTCCAGCTTGGTCATAATCAGACTGTCGAAGCCATTGATCATGGCCGTGTAGCGGAGCAGCGGAACATCGAACCAGCCGCAGCGACGCGGACGGCCTGTCACAGCGCCGAACTCCTTACCCGCTTTACGGAGCCGCTCGCCGGCCCCGCCGTGGTCTTCCGACGGGAACGGACCACTTCCGACACGCGTGATGTAAGCCTTCGATACGCCAACCACGCCATCGATTCGCGTGGGAGGGACGCCGGCGCCAGTGCAGGCGCCGCCTGCCGTCGCGCTGGATGAGGTGACGAACGGGTACGTGCCATGATCGACGTCGAGCATGGTGCCCTGGGCTCCCTCGAATAGCACGCTCTTGCCGCCGTTCACGGCTTCGTTCAGCAGCCGCGATGTGTCGCACACCATCGGAGCAATTCGTTCCGCATAGCTCTTGTACTGCGAAAGAATTTCGCCAAAGGGAATGGTGTTCTCGATGTTGAACGCGGCGGCGATGGTGGATTTGTCCGCCGCAAGCTCGTTGTAAAGCGCGTCGAAGCCGCGGGGGTCGAGCAGGTCAGCCACGCGGATGCCGCGGCGGCCGATCTTGTCCTCATAGCTCGGGCCGATGCCGCGAGACGTGGTGCCGATCGGCACACGATCCGATCGACCTTCCGAAATCTTTTCAGCCAAGCGGTGAAACGGAAAGATCACGTGCGCTCGGTTACTGATCGCAAGCTGCGACTCCACAGGAATGCCTGCCGCGGTGAGGGTGTCGATTTCTTCGATCAGCGCCGCCGGATCGATCACAACACCATTGCCGATGACAGCCTTCACGCCTTGGCGCAGAATGCCGCTAGGGATCAGCTTTAAGACGAACTTCTTCTCACCGATAAATACCGTGTGCCCCGCGTTATGGCCCCCCTGGTAGCGGGCCACGATGTCGAAGCGATCGGAGAAAAGGTCGACCACTTTACCCT
>DASQDN010000541.1:0-9763 GCA_035634155.1 Bryobacteraceae bacterium
TGCTGCGACGGCTGTGTTCGCGCAGGAGCAGATGGCTCCGGTGCGTTCGCAAGTGGCTGAGAAACTTGCGGTGAGCCTGCGGTTTCGCGATTGGAGTCCGGTGACGGTCGCCGGAACGACTGTTGTTGGCGGCAATCAGACCGGGACCGGGGGGCTTTACGCCGTGGATGCGGCGACTGGTCGGCTCAAGTGGAGCTTGATTCCGAAGCTCGCTAGCGGTACCGCATCCATTGCGACCGCGCCGGCGGTTTCCGGGAACGTGGTGATCGCGGCTTTTCGTTCGGGTGGGGTGATGGGCGTAGCGCTCGCGAGTGGCAAGGAGCTATGGCGCGGCCCACGTCCGGCACAGGGCGCGGGGGTTCTGGCGGCCGGAGGTATCGCGTATTTTGCGGGCGAGGATGGCGCCATCTATGCGCTAGACGCCGGCACGGGTCAACAACGCTGGAGGACGGAGTTCCAGCCTACGCTCGCACCCTGCTATTCGCGGCCTTTAGTCGCCGGGGGAAACGTGATTCTGACCGGGATTGGTCCGGCTGCGCCGAAGGATCCTACCAAACGCGGAGGCTACTATTTGTTTTCCTTCGACGCGGCGACGGGGCAGGAACGATGGAGGTATCGAGCGGAAGCTCCCTACATCCATAACGGCGTTTGTCTCACTCAGCCTGTGCTGGCGGACGGCGCGGTGTACGCTACGGGTGAATCGCGGGTGTATGCCGTTGACGCCAACACGGGCGGCGAACGCTGGGCTCCCGTAGAGATTCGCCGCACACAGGAAGGGCGAATGCGCGAGGTGAAGATCAGCGCTCCGGCGGCCGCTAGTGGTTCGATTGTGGTCGCCACGCCGGTTGACTTGATTGGTATCGATCCGGCCTCCGGACGCGTGGTGTGGGAGTTGCCGGGCACGTTCGATCCCGAGCGAGCGCATTTGACGTCGGCAGGAGGTGTTCTTTACTTCCAGGGGAGTCCGGCCTCGCGACCGGCGGCTCGACCGACGGGAACGCTATTCGCGCTCGACTTGGATACGCGATCGCTCCTGTGGTCCTTCACGCGGCCGACAGAGGATCCGAATTGGAGTTTTGGATCGATTGCTCCAGCTAATGGCGGGCTGTGGGTGGATACTTATCGGACGCTGCTGAAGTTGGAGTGAGTCTTGCGAATGCCGCACGATGGCGGTTATTGAACATAAGGCGCTCGACGCTGCAGACGGGCTCTGCAGGAATAAAATACTGGCAATGCGATTTTTGTTGGCGCGGCTTGTTGTTTTTGCTCTCGGCTGCGGCTCGGGTTTGCTTCGTGCACAAAGCCCTGTCGTGTACGTCGGTGACGCTTGGCAGCATCGGATTACTGCCATTGCCGCCGATGCAGCGGGAAACACTTACGTCACCGGATCACGCGTGTTCCCTAGCGATGCTCCGGGCATTTCCCCGTTTCCGGTGGAGACGACTGAGGTCTTTGTCGCTAAGCTCGATGCAAATACGAGTGAGCGCGTCTGGATCCGGTATTTTTCGGGTAAGGGCCACGACACGGGCACGGCCATCGGAGTCGATTCGAGCGGGAATGTTTACGCGGCCGGCACGACGACTTCTTCGAATTTTCCGCTTGTCAGTCCTATGCAAAGCGAGCCGGGTTTGAGCTTTATTCTGAAGCTTTCCGGCGACGGATCGCGCGTATTGTGGTCAACGTATTTCGGCCAGCCTTCCAGCGCGAAGATTTTATCTCTTGCCGTCGCTCCGGACAATACCGTTGTGGTGGGCGGGAGTAAGCTCGCGTCGACGTTTCAGAATACTCGCGGCTTTGTGGCGAAAGTTGACGCCAGCGGGAGCAGGGTCATTTGGGAGCGGGAGTTCTTCGGCGAGCAGCTTGCGTGCAGCGGAGGTAGCAGTTGCTTTCTATCACCGCGATTGAATGATTTGGTCGGGCTCGCGATTGACGCGGCGGGGAATGTATACGCGGCGGGCAACACCAATACGCGTGATTTTCCGACCACTGCCGGCGTCCTGCTGGAAAAAGGGTATGGCCCTTATGTCCGTAAGTTCGACTCGGCGGGCGCGGTTGTCTGGTCTACGTACGTTTCCGATCAGCGCGAAGGCACAGGGACGGTGGCTTACCCTTCTGACGTGGTTAGCGCCATCGCGGTGGGATCGCAGGATGGCAGTGTTTACCTGACAGGCGGCGGTAGCGCAAAGTGGCGGACAACGCCCGGCGCGTATCGCACGACGTATGAGGGTCCCGCGGGCGCTCGCAATGTTTTTGTTGCGAAACTGAATGCGACAGGAACAGCACTTGTGTGGTCGACATTCCTGCCTCATGCGCATTTACAGCGGAGTTCGGTAGTTGTGGATGCCGCAGGCGATGCGGTGGTCAGCGGCGGGACACACGAAGCGCCCGGCTCCGCTGATTTCGTTACGCAGGTGAATGCAGCGGGCACGGCTTTATTGCAGGACGGTGTGTTTCCGCAGGGCTCACGGGGTGGGCCGATCGCGATCGACGCGCGGGGGCGGCTGCACGCATCGGGCGGCTACAGCGGGCTGGTGTCGGTGAGCGGGTTTCGGCCAGAGGCGCCGGTGGTGCATGGCTTAGCGAACGCGGCTGGGACACGCCTGACGGGTCGCGTGGTGGCGGGAGAACTGATCTCCATTTATGGTGTTTCGTTGGGAGACACGGTCCATTTCAACGGCAAGGCTGGGGTGGTTCTGTACACGTCGCCGACGCAGATCAATGCGATTGTGCCGTTCTCGGCTCGTGCCGGCGAACGGCTGACGGTGAGCGTGCGGCGAGCAGCCGTGGAGACAGGCAGGGCCGTGGTAGCCGTGACAGAGATGCAGCCGGAAGTGTTCAAGGCTTCGACCGGTCGTGCTGCAGCGCTGAATGAAGACGGCTCGGTTAATGCGGAGAGCAATCCAGCGAAGGCAGGGTCGGTGGTAGCGGTTTGGGGAACGGGCATTTCAGGTTGGCCAGCGGATACGCTGGAGGGCTCGATCAATGCCGCTAGCCCGCTGCGGTACTTGTCCGTGCGGACTTCGACGGGTAGCGGCGATGATGGGTCGCAGGTGTTGTTTGCCGGGGCGGCTCCGGGCTTGCCGGCTGGAGTATTTCAGGTAAATGTGCGGTTGCCAGCAGAGGTTTACTTTCAACCGGGTCAGCGTGTAGTCTCGGTTCCCATTTACCCGATTGCAGGGCTAGAGGTCGGGGAGCCAGCGTTCGTTTATGTGATGCACTGACCGTGGGAGCGGGTGGCTACTCACTGGTGAGCCGTAGCGTGTGCTCTTCGGCGGTGTTTCCGTCCCATGGGCGCTGAAGGCGGAAGGTAACTTGTGAATCGCCCGCTCGCAGAGGTTCGAGGACGAACGATTCTTCTCCCATGCCGCCGAAGGATTCGTGGTTGGGATTCACCTGATGGCGGAGGATCCGCACCTTGTCGTGCTCGGTATCGACCTGCCAGAGGTAGCCGGTTGTGCCGGCTCCCGTGACGGTAATTTCGATAGGTTCGCCTACGTGGGCGCGGATCACACCCTCGTCCAACGTGTGCTTCATGACAATCGCGACCCTGCTATGAGTATATCGGCGTGGTATTGATGTCGATCACTTGGGGATCGTAGAACGGGAAGAGGCTGTCGATGCCGACTTCCCCGTATCCGATGTCGCAGAACCCGCCGTTTCCCCATCCCGTTCCCCAACTGTTTTTGACGATCCAGCAGTCTCGGTCATCGTCATAGCCGACGACGGCGACGGCGTGGAGGCCCTTGAAAATGCCTCCGGCGTGGCGGTAAACCCCCTGTTTGTAAAAGTAGAAATCTTCGAAAACACGGATGCCCGCGATGACGGGGCCGTTTGTAAAAATCGCGTTCCGGCGATCGTCCATTGTTGCGAGCGGGGAATATCCTGTGGTTCTGACAATCGGCGTGATGTTCTGGCACGGTTGGTTTCCGGGTGTGTATGGGAAGTCGCTCTCCCTTCCCACACCGTTGGATTGACAACGATTCAACGCGGAAACGAAGTTCCAGCCCGGTGCACAGCAACCGTTGCAACCGCAGTAGAACAGGTCAGCCTCGCTAAGATCCACATTGAGATTGCAATTGTCCTTGGCGATGCGGAGCCGCGCTTCCAGCACGGCGCAGGTGGCGAACGACACACACGCCCCGCAGTTCTTCTGGTCTCGCACGGCAGTGATCCAGTCGCAACCCTGGTGAGAGCGCCAATTGACAACTGCGGGCCTTGCTACGGGAGGCGCAGCAGCGAAGGTTTCGCGCGCTGCCTGCATGGATCGTACGCGTTCAGGTTCGCCGATGTTGAGGCCGAAAAGGCCGGAGCCGGGCGCATCGACGTACGGGCTCACTGAAGTTTCATCAGCTACCCAGTCGGCCTGAATTGCTTTAATTGCGGAACGAATCTGTTCGAGTGTAAGAGTTGCCACTTGAGCTCCTATCGGAAATGATCCAGCTAGAAAATAAAGCGCAGGATCGCGGCGGAGCGGGACAGCCCAAGGGAGGTTATTGGCGGAGCGGAAGGAATGCCCGTCCCGGACGCGGATGCGGGGGACGGGCTGTTGTGGTTAGTGGTCGGCCTTGACGGCTTCGAGGCGGGACAGCTCTTTCTGGTACATGTCGCACAGGCTGCAGCGAATCAGGCCCTGGTGCGGAATGTGACTTTTGTGTGCTTCGAAGTCCTTGACCAGACCGGTTTTCAAGTCTTCCAAACGTTGAGCGCTCATACTTCCAGGATATGCTCTGGAGGCGGTTTTCGCCACCTTAGGACGACAAAAAACTACCGGTACGTTTTATCATCGACCCGACTGAGGTCTACGTCGTTCATCACTCCCACAGTTATGATTGCGAAGGTGAAGACCTTTGTGCCGGGCTCCAGATGGCCGCCAAAGGCTTTATCGGGCGTCGCCATGGTCATGTGGGCGTGCAGACGGCCGTCGATGACGTAACCGTTCATGCTGATGATGTCGGCTGGCTGCGTAGGGTTTTTCACATATAGGTTCTTCGATGGGAATGTGCGGTTGCTAACGGTGTGGATTTGGTAGCCCGTCACAGATCCGGCCCCGGCGAGAATGACGCCGTTGCGGATTCCCTGCTGCTTGATGGCTTTTTCGAGGCCGGCGAGGAGGTCGGCCTGGTATTTGAAGCGTAGGACGGCTACCTTGCTGAAGTTGCCGGTGAGCGCGTAGACGTCGGGGACTTTGTCGCTGTTGGGCTTGGAGTCCTGCTCGGGGGTGGTGGCTTTGATGACTTCCTGGCGGGTTTCCTGGCCGACCAGTGCGGCCGCGAGGACGGCAAAGATGAGTAGGGTTCGGAGCATGATTTCTTAGTCGATGGGTATTACGGGATCCGGGCCGGAGCCTTTGGGCAGTGTGACTTCGCGAGCGATCTTGCGATTGGCGACGTCGACCACAATCAATTTGTCATTCTCCTGAATGCCGGCGAAAGCGAGTTTGCCGTCCCGCGTCATCGTCAAGGACATGGGACGGCCGCTTACCGGGCTTCTGGCTAGTTGTTTGAGTGATTGTGTGTCGGCGAAGGCGATCGAGTCGCCTGTGTTGTAGACCAGCGTTCGGCCGTCGGGCGTGAGCGCCACTCGGCCCGTGTTCTTGCCGGACTCTATACGAGTGACTTCTTTCATTGTTTTTGTGTCGATGACTGCCAGCGCGCCGGTGTCTCCCAGAGTGACGTAGAAGCGGCTGCCGTCCGGGCTAAAGACTCCGCCTTGCGGTTTTTCCCCGGTGGGAATGATTGTCGCGGTTCCCTGCTTGATAGAGATTACTGCGATTGAGTTGGAATCGGTGTTGCTGACCCATGCGTGCGTGCCGTCGGCGGTGACAGCTACCATGTGCGGGCTCTTGCCCTGCACGTCGTACTCGCGAGTGACCTTGCGGGCCGCGGGGTCGATGGCGACGAGGCCGAAAGGGCGTTCCGTTGTGGCCAGCACGGTACGACTTTTCGGATCGAAGGTGATGCCGTGGGGGCGATGGAACTTGCCTAGATCGATGTCTGCCGTTTTTTTCATCGCGGGAACATCGACGACGGCTACGGTGTTGTTGCCGCGGCCGTCTTCGGTCATCCAAAGGACTCCGTTGACAGATACGTAGAGCGTTCGGCGGTCCGGCGAGAGCGCGGCTTCGTGTGGGAAGGCTCCCACCTTGACCTCGCCGATGCGATTGAAATCACGGTCATAGAAGCTTACTCGTCCCGCGACCTTTTCAAGGACGGCGTAGGATGGATCGGCGGCATAGGCGAGCAGAGGCAGCAGGAGACAGCACGATAAGAGAAGTCTCATCATCGTCCATCGAGTCTATGCTATCTGCGCAGACGGCGGAGGACGGCGGCGGTTTGAGGGACACGCAACACGAGTGCGAGGCCGAAGTACACGATGCCGAAGGTTCCCAGGATGATGGCTCCGATGACGGTCGGATGCCACGGCGCGGACAGATAGCGCTTGGCGGCGAGCGCCGCCAGGGCAGCGGGGAGGGCGCAGCTCCAGAGACGGAAGAATGCGGTGAGCGGGAGTCGGGAGGGGCCGATGCGGTGCTCTAAGGCTCGGCGGAGGAGAAGATATTCGATCCAGGCGGCGATGGCTGAGGCGGCGGTGATTCCCGCGGCTCCCCAGCGTGCGGGGATGCCGAGGGCTTGCGGGACGTAGAGGGCCGCGGCAGCTCCGAGCCCCGTGGCCACGCTGACCCGGGCGATGGCGAAGCGCAGTGGAGTGCGTGCGTCCTTCAACGCATAGAAGGTGGAACTGTAGAGGCGGCCCATAGTGGAGGCTAGCAGTCCGATAGCGGAGCCGGCGAGGATGCCCCAGATGTAATCGGCGTCGGCTGAGGTGAATCGGCCGGTTTGCAGGAGCGTGCCTGCGACGATGTCGCCGAGCGCAAGGAAGGCCGTTGCGGAGGGCACAATCCAGAAGGCTATGTCCTGGAGTGCTTTCTGCAGACGCTCGCGAAGATAGTTGGCGACATCGGTTCCTTCGGCGACTATGCCGGACATGGCGGGGAGTTCGGCGGCGGAAACGGCCATGCCGAAGAGGCTTACGGGCAATGTGTAGAGGACTTGCGCGTTGAAGAGCGCGACGACGGCTCCCGTGGGTAAAGGGCTTGCGAGGATCGTGTCGATGTACGCGCTGATTTGGACGACTCCCCGGCTGATGAAGACGGGAATGAAGTTGCGGACCACGGTGTTTACGCTTTCATCGCTCCGGCTGAAGCGGAGGCGGAGGGCGCGAGTGAGTTGAAGGACGGGGCGCAGTTGGATCGCGAATTGTAGAACGCCTCCGAGAACGGAGCCCCAAGCGAGCAGGATCGCGAGCTGGTCCAGGGTGGACTGACGACCGAACGCGAGAAGCACGGCGATCATCACGGCGTTCCACATCACAGGGGCAGCATAGGAAAGCAGGAATCGGCGATGGCTGTTGAGAATGCCGAGGCACCATGCGGATAAGACGAGGATCGCGGCGCCGGGAAAGAGGATGCGCACGAGTTGGATGGTGAGGTCGCGTTTGGGTCCGGTGAAGCCGGGCGCGATGGCCACGATGAGCCAGGGCGCTGCGAGCGCGCCGGCAAGGGCGAGGACAGATGTGAGAAGCGCGAGGATAGCGAAGACGGCACCGGCGACGCGGTTCGCGGACTCATTGTCTTTCTTGGCGAGGAGACCGGCGTAGACGGGGATAAACGATGCCGACAATACACCCTCGCCGAACAGATTCTGAAGAAAGTTGGGAATGCGGAAGGCGGCGTAGAAGGCGTCGGCTGCGTCGGAGGCGAGGCCGAAGTAGTGCGAGAAGACGCGCAGGCGGATCAATCCTGCGATGCGGCTGAGGAGGATGCCGGCGGCGACCAGGAGGCTGCCTCGTCCTTTCGTAGATGTAATTTGGCCGATGGGTCTCACGGTGAGGGCTGACTTAAAGATTACTTCTCGCTGACGTCTGGCTTGATCTAAGGCCTTAAGCTGAATGAGAGCTAAGGAGACATATGAAAAAGTCAGTCGGAATTTTGTTTGTTTTGGCCGGAGCGCTCAGCGCCGCGCCGGTGGTGTTTCAGGCGGGCGGCGCAAACGCCGCGTCGATTCAAGGCACCGTAGATGCTTATCGCGCCGCGCTTGGAAGCTCAAATCCGAATCAGCCTACAAGTTTTGTGGGAGGGCGTCGCGAGGTCAATTGGGATGGGGTGCCGGCGACCGCGTCGTCACCGAATCCGTTCCCAGGGGATTTCTTCAACGGCGGCGTGGCGGGCCGCGCTCGCGGCATAGAATTCACTACGCCGGGGACGGCATTGGAAGTGAGCTCGAATGCAGGCGCGGGTCCGATTGAGTTCGACAATATCGATGCTTCGTATTCGGGACTATTCGCAGCATTTTCGCCGCAGAAGCTATTTACCGCGATCGGCAGCAATATTGTGGACGTGCATTTCTTTTTACCGTCGGACCAGACTACCGCCGCGGTGACTCGGGGATTCGGCGCGGTGTTCACCGATGTCGATCTTGCGAATACAACGTCGCTTGAATACTTCGACATGTTCAATCAATCGCTGGGCACTTACTATGCTTCGGCAGTGCAGGGGAATGAGACGCTGTCCTTCGTCGGCGTGCTGTTTGACGATGCCACTCGCATCGGACGGGTGCGGATCACTTCGGGCAATGCGGCGTTAGGCGGACCGGAGACATCGGTTAGCGATCTGGTGGCGATGGATGATTTCATCTATGCCGAGCCGGAAGGCGCAGTGCCGGAGCCGGGCACGTGGATGATGCTGTCAGGGGGGATTGCCGCGTTCGGCGTGGTGCGAATGCGGCGCGCTCACTCGCGGTCGTGAGGCTCGACGTGCACTAGGACGTCGGCTACTCGAGGGTAGGCCGATTGGATCGCATCCTTCACGTTGTGGCCGATGAGGTGACCTCGGCGGACGGAGAGGTTGCCGTCGACGATGATATGGAGGTCGACGTAGTAGTCAAAGCCCATCTTGCGCACGAAGCATTTCTCGGTTTCGCGGACGCCTGGCACGGTGTTGGCGACGAGCCGGATTGCTTCGTGCAGTTGGGTTGTCGGGACGGTGTCGCCGAGTTCTTGCACGGCGGGTCGTAGCAGCAGGCATGCATTGAAGGCGATGACTATGGAGGCGAGGAGCGCGGCCCAGTCGTCGGCGCTTTCCCAGCCCTCTCCTCCCAGGAGAGCTATCGCGATTCCCACGAAAGCCAAGGCGGATGTGATGGCGTCACTGCGGTGATGCCATGCGTCCGTTTGCACGGCTCCGCTTTGGATGTTGGCCCCGACGCGGCTGACGAAGCGGAACATCATTTCTTTCGCCACAACCACGATCGGCAGTACTAGAAGAGTGAACGGCGCGGGCATGTTGTGCGGCCGTTTGATCTCCTGAATGCTTTCGTAGGCGATGAGTGCGGCAGCGATGATGAGTCCGACTGAGACGATGACGCCGGCCATAGGCTCGGCTTTGCCGTGGCCGTAGGGGTGATTGGCGTCGGGCGGCCGCATGGAGAGTCGGAGGCCGATGTAGACGACGAAGGAGCTGAAGACATCGGTGAGAGATTCGATGCCGTCGGCGACAAGGGCGTAAGAGTTGCCGACAAAGCCGGCGACTCCCTTCACAATGGCTAGCGCGAGATTGACGAGGATGCCCGCGAGAGTGGAGCGCAGTCCGTACGTGGCGGGATGTGCGGGGGCGGGTGTCACGCGTCCATCTCTATTCTGGCAGTGAGGAGTGGGGGGCTCGGGGAGATGGGGTAATTGGGGGCTGTCCCCACTTTGCTAGAGTACT
>DASQDN010000542.1:0-4660 GCA_035634155.1 Bryobacteraceae bacterium
GTGCCGAAGATCATCGTCGTGCTGATGAGCGCTACCGTGCCTCGATCGGTTAAGAGCCGTAGCGGTACGGCTATGCCTCCATACGCGTGGCTTTCGGGAGCTGATCCTCCCTCGTAGCCGTTCAGCTCTTCACGGAGAGCGATGAGTGCCTCATCGGCGGTGACATCGATCTGTTGCTTCAGCCGTGATAACAGGTGGGCTCGCCATTCGCCGAGATTCTCGATGCGCGGCGCGAGACCGGCAGGATGCAGGCTGAGTCGAAGCACGTTGCTTGGAGGCGCGATCAGCGACGGATCCACTCCGGAAAGCAGCGGCGCCACAGCGGCGTTCGATGCGGCTAGGGTCCAGTGCCGGTCAATGGCCAGCGCGGGGTACGGTTCGTGGCCTTTGAGAACCACATCGATCAGCTTGAGTTCGGGGTCGCTGAGAGGCTTCTCCGTATACATGTGCGAATAGCCGCCGGCCGTAAGCAGCGAGTTCCGCTCGCGCAAGGGAACAGCAAGATACTCGGCCAGACGGATGATCATCTCGCGACTCGGTTTAGAGCGGCCGCACTCGATGAAACTCAAGTGGCGGCTGGAGATGCCGGCTTCACAGGCAAGTTCGAGCTGGCTGTAACGACGCCGTTGACGCCACTCGCGAAGTAGCAGGCCGGCGTGAGGGTTTTGCCTCATGAGCCCACATTACCTCAAAGGTAATTGAATGCCAGCGGCAGGTTCGGCAGAATGCGCACATGCCCTTTCTTGATGCCGCAGATGGAACAACGTTGTACTACGCAGATTGGGGTTCAGGCCGGCCGGTCGTCTTCATTCACGGCTGGGCCATGAACTCGAACATGTGGGAGTATCAGCTCCCGTGGTTGATCGACCAGAGCGTACGATGCGTCGTCTACGACCAGCGCGGCTGCGGTCGATCTGATCATCCCGCGCGCGGTTACGACTTCGACACTCTCGCCGCCGATCTCGATGTAGTGCTGCGGCGGGTCGACGCGCACCACGCTACGCTCGTCGGGTTTTCGCTCGGCGGCGGAGTGATCGCTCGGTACCTCGCTCGTTATGGCTCCGATCGAGTCGCACGGACGGTGATGATCGGCACGAACACTCCGTACCTATGGAAGTGCGACGACAACCCTGAAGGCTTAGATCGCAGCCGAGTTTACGAGGGCTTCATGCACGGGCTGCAGACCGATCGGCCCAAGCTGCTGGCCGAGTGCGCACCTGCATTCTTCGGCGAAGGCGCCGTGTCAAAGCAGATGGCTGAGTGGGTCGTCGGCTTGTGCCACGGTTCGAACCCTGTCGGAATGCTGGAGTTGTACCGAGCCGTCAATCACACGGACTTTCGCCCGGACATGGCGGCATTCACGATGCCGACTCTGATCATTCACGGCGACGCGGATCCTTTTCAGCCGATCGAGGCGACCGGCAGGCGCACGGCGCGAGCGATTCGCAGCAGCCGGTTGATCGAGTACGAAGGCGCGTCGCACGGCTTGTTCGTGACGCACCGCGAACGTCTCAATGCAGATCTCCTAGTCGGCTCGCGTGACCTTTAAGGGGCTGTCGAGCTTGAAGGTGAGCACGGATTCGGCCGGGACCTTGATGTCGCGTCCTTTGGTCAGAATCTGCGCGAGGGCTCCGGCTCCGGCTCCGGCTCCGGCTCCGATGGCAGCTCCTTTGCCGCCTCCAGCGATGGCTCCGATGATGGCGCCCAGAGCGGCTCCGCCTCCCACGTGTGTCGCAGTGCGGCGGTTGGAACCTACGCCGTCTTTGCCGGCCTTGGTTACGTCGGCAGTGTCGATGTTGTAGGTCTTCCCGGCGATGACCACCGATTGCAGATCGAGCGAGAGGTCCGACGCTCCTTTGACGCGGCCGCCGCCTGATGCCGAGCGGATCACCACGCGCGCGTTGGACCGCCGGGGAATAACAACGTCTCCGTTTGCGTCGACTGCGTCCCGGGTCACTTGCACGTCGAAGCTTTGGCCAGGGGTCGCGGTTTCCGAGTTGATGGCTTCGTTGGTGCGTACGGAAATCTCAGTGCCTGCGGGGAGTTCGTAGGTTTTGGTGGTGACGGCGGGCGCAGGCGCGGCAGTTGGCGCTACCGGCGCGGGGCTGAGCCGGGGCGTTTCTCGTTCCGGAGTAGGCGCCGGCGTCGTGGAGGGTTGCGATTTAGCGATCGTTCTGGGTTGAGTCTGGGCGGGAGCGGGCGCTTTCTCCTCGGTATACTGGACCGACTTGATCTGCGCGAGCGGGATCTTGCGCTCGATCCCATCGTCGCCCATTAACACCATGTCCGTGCGCGAACTGGCCACGATGGAGCCAGGCACCTTTGATCCATCTTTGAGAAGGACGAAGGCTCGAGGTCCGGGATCGGCGGGAGCGGGCGTCAACGCTCCTTCGGTTGGGTTGGAGGCCTCGGTTGCAGCAGGCGGCGGCGCCTCCGCTTTCTCCGTTCGCGTGCACGAGGACAACATCAAGGTAGCCACCAACGGTACAACTGCATAACGACGCATACGTACTTTCCTCCAGGCGAACGATGTTTACTAGCTGCCCACAAGTATATAGGTTAATCCGCCAAATCCTTGCGCAACTCCGCTCGCCGTCCTAGAGTGTATGGAAGGGAGGTATAACCATGAAATCAATGTTAATGACCATGGGCGCGCTGGTGGCTTTCGCTGGACTGGTGTCCGCGCAAAGCCCGGCTACTACTGAGACCAAGGCGATCGGCGGTAAGACGATCACCATCAAGTATTCGGCTCCAAAGGTGAACGGCCGCGCCGGGAAGATCTTCACTAAAGACGGCCTGATTGGAAAAGACCGGACATATCCGGTGTGGCGAGCCGGCGCCAACTCGGCGACAAGTCTGACCACCGACGGCGATCTCGATATCGGCGGGCTTGCGGTTCCGAAGGGAACGTACACGTTGTTCGTAGATATCAGCGACCCGGCAAACTGGCAGCTCATCGTGAATAAGCAGACCGGCCAATGGGGTCTCGCTTACGACAAAGCGCAGGATCTTGGGCGCGTGAAGATGACAATGACCAAGCCGGCCGCACCCGTGGAGAGCTTGAAGTACACTCTCACGGATGCGGGCGGGAACAAGGGCAAGCTTGAGTTGGCTTGGGAGAATGCGTCGGCGAGCGTTCCGATTACGGTCAAGTAAAGGCTGGCGATCTTAGCGCCGACGCAGAAATGCCCCTGCTTCCAGTTGGAGGCAGGGGCGTTTTCCTTTTCCGGTTCTTATTCCTTCTTCTTCGCCGGTCCTGCGAATGACCGCTCCACCATGTCATTAACGTCGGTGGAAACACCATGATCTCGCCACAACCAGCGCATCATTTCGGGCAGGACGGTTGCGAGCATTCGCTGGCCGTGTCGATTGATTCCCCAGGAATAGTTCACGTCGTAGCCTTTCGCGGTTAGGGCTTTCTGGAGGCGAACGTTCTGTAGGAACCAGTCGCGCTTTTCGTCATAAGCTCCGTCGCCGCGTTGACCGCGATTGTCGTTGCGACCGTCAACGAGGAAGATGCGGATGGGCTTCTTCTCGCTCTTGGCCACGATATCGGGCCATTCATGGCCGCCGCGAATGTTGGTAAAGCTGCCGACGTTGCTCAGCACCTTGCGGAAATGATTCGGCCGCTCCCAGGCGACGGTGAATGCTGCGATGGCGCCGGAGCTGGAACCGCCGATGCCGTGATGCTCGGGATCCTTGGAGATGTTGTAGTCCTTGTAGAGCGCGGGCATCAGTTCGTCGACGATGACGCGGGCGTACTTGTCATTCAGGCTGTTGTACTCATCGCCTCGATTGGTGGTGCGATCGCCCCAATCGCGCGGCGTCGGCTCTGGTTGATCGGGACGGCGGCCGGGATTGATGAAGACTCCGATCATGACCGGGATCTCGCGCCGGTAGATGAGATTGTCCATAACGACCTGCGCTCGCATGTTCCCTTCGGGATCCATGAAGGCCTGGCCGTCGTTATAGATCATGAGGCTTGCAGGCACGGCCGGATCGTATTGCGCCGGCACGTATACCCAATAGGTATGCTGCGTTCCCGGGTACGCCTGACTCGGGATGACGAACGGCCCTTTGATCTCGCCCTTCGGAACGCCTTCCTGTGGAATGGCGTCGACAGCGAGCTTGTAGTGCAGGTCAGTGTCGGGCTGCGGCGGCCGTTGGGAACGGTTGGCGGCTGCAGCGGCGGGCGCGGGCGCCGACGCGGGCGGGGGAGTCTGTGCGAGCGCGGCCCCTGCGAGCAGCGCGATTACAACTGGCATATCGCGTTTCATAGCTTCGCCGGACAACATACCACAGTGGAGTTCTTGGCCGGAAGGTCCGGACGCGATTGGGATTGGCTGGAGACCGCCGTCGATCGGCCGTTGGCTATGAGGTATTGGAGCGGTTCGGCGCCATGTGCTTCGGGGTGCGAAACGAAGCCAATGTGCGGACTCGGGCGGGCGGTGGTGAGGCGCTCTTCGCGGAGGCGGTCCTTTTGCATCTTGCGCAGGGTTTCGATGGCTCCGAAGTAGGCCCGCTCGATCTTGATGGTGTGGCGCTCAATGTTCTGTAGGGTGTCTTCCTTGACCGCGATGACGACGGCCAAGGCTTCGTCATCGTTGTCGAGGTTAACGGTGTCGGGTTTATTGTTGCGGCGCTTGAGGCCGCGAATTTC
>DASQDN010000543.1:0-22743 GCA_035634155.1 Bryobacteraceae bacterium
GCCTTTTCTCGTTGTTCGCGCAGACGCCCAACGCTGCGCCGCCTGCGGCGGCCAAGCCGGCGGCGGAAGCGGCTAAGCCGGAGCGTGAGCCTGGTTTGTACGCCACCATCACCACCTCGATGGGTACGATTGTCGCCAAGCTGTTTGAAGAAGAGTCGCCCAAGACGGTGAAGAACTTTTCGGATCTGGCGATGGGGCGGAAGCTGTGGACCGATCCGAAGACCAATGCTCGGACGAAGCGACCGCTATACAACGGACTTACCTTCCACCGGGTGATTCCGGGCTTCATGATCCAAGGCGGTGATCCGCTTGGTACGGGAACAGGAGGCACCGACGTGATTCCCGACGAGTTCCACCCCTCACTCATGTTTGATCGACCGGGCCGCTTCGGAATGGCCAACGCTGGTCCAGGCACCGGAAGTTCGCAGTTCTTCATCACCGAAGGGCCGACGACGCATCTGAACGGCAAGCATACGATCTTCGGCCAGGTAGTGGAAGGTCAGGATGTGGTGCAGAGGATCGCACGGGTTCCTACTGGTCCGAATGACAAGCCCACCACGCCAGTACGAATGACTCGCGTGACCGTCGCCCGGGTTGGTCCCGCGCCGGCGAGTGCCAAGCCCGCTGCAGGATCGGCTAAGCCCACCTCCGCTGCCAAACCCAGCGCTGCCAAGCCGAAGCCGACTGCGTCGAAGCCGGCTGCGACGAAGCCCAAACCAGCCGCTGTCAAAACGAAGCCTGTCGCCGATCCGGTCAAATAACTTAATCGAGCGGAATCTCGAAGTAGAAGATGTCTTTGCCGGTCGCCGCTTCCTGCATGCCTGTCAGATACAGCTGTGCGCCGGAGCGGTGGCCGGTCCGAAAGTAGAAGAAGCCGTACGCCGTATCACCGGGCGGCAACATCTTTGCCGCAAACGACCGCTGTTCGATTTCAGGGCTGGAGAGCGGGTTTTTCTTTCCCCTACCGCCAAGCCCGGGAATCGAAGGACCGCCGAAGGTGGGACGCTTTGGCCCTCCGCCCGCGTAGGCGACTTCCGTTGCAGGAATGGCGGACACTACCTGCCGATCCCGATCGTGGTATTCCACCCTCATTGCGTCGAGCCGAATGGCGCCCTTACTCCCATTGCGGATAATGACGAGGACAGGAAGAATTCCGTGCTCGTAAGGATTCACCTTTCCAAAGGCGGCTTGGGCCAGCGCCGGCCGTTCATACGGAGCGGCTCCGACGGTGACATCGCTGACGGTCAGCTTGGTTTGAAGCGTGTCCAGATCAGGCGGGGTGAATTTGTTCTTGTCCTTATCAACAGCCAGAGCGTCCAACGAGAGGGCGAGGAGTAGCGGCAGGGTTTTGCGAACTAGAGTCATCTTCATTCTGTACCGGGCAGCTTTGCTGGCTGCAATCCCTTTCGTCTTACTGTATTTGGTTTGGCGCGTCCTGCGCGACCGGCGTTACTTCCGCCACATCGGGGAGCGGTTTGGTTTTTGGCGCCTGAAACACCGGACGGCCCCCGGAGGAGTATGGTTGCACGCCGTCTCGGTGGGCGAGGTTTTGTCCTGTGTGCAACTGGCCAGGAAGCTCCGGGAAGAGGTTCCTCATACGCCCTTGTATGTATCGTGCGGGACGCTGGCAGGTCGAGAGGTGGCCGAAACAAAGCTCGCTGAGCTAACAGACGGAGTGTTCTACGCTCCACTCGATTGGGTGTTTTCCGTGCGCAGGGCTTTGCGGGTGGTTCGGCCCTCGGCGCTGGTGGTTTTGGAAACCGAGATCTGGCCGAATCTGTATCTCGAGGCGAAGCGTGCGGGCGCCGCGGTTCTGATCGTGAATGGGCGGATTTCAGACAAGGCAGCCCCGGCATACGAGCGACATCGGTGGTTCTTCTCCGCGGCGCTGGAACAGGTGGATCTGATTCTCGCCCAAACGACCCGCGACCAGGAGCGTTTTGTCCGCGCGGGGGCCGTAGAGGAGCGAGTCCGCGTGGGCGGAAATTTGAAGTACGACTTTCAGCCGAGCATCACCCAAGCGCCCGACGAGATTCTCAGGTTGCTGAGACGTCCCTTGTGGGTGGCCGCGAGCACCAGTGGTCCGATGCGCGACGGCGACGTGGATGAAGATGATGCCGTGATTGCAGCCTATGCGGCATTGCGGAACGAGTACCCGGATTTGCAACTGCTAATAGCGCCGAGGCGGCCGGAGCGGTTCGAGGTTGTGGCCGGCAAGCTCGAAGCCGCGGGATTGCGGTTCGTGAGACGGTCTGCCGCGGCCGTAGACCAGCCCGACGTGATCCTGCTCGACAGCGTAGGGGAACTCGGCGCGATGTTCCCACATGCGGATGTCGTATTCATGGGCGGCACTTTGGCCGAGCGGGGAGGGCACAACATTCTCGAGCCCGCCCTTTGTTGCAAGCCCGTGATCGCCGGTCCTCATATGGAGAATTTCGCGGCGATTCGGGATCGATTTGCTGCGGCTCGCGGATACGTGGAGATCGAAAGCGCGGATGAGCTTGCGCCTGCGATTCGCATGCTATTGGCCGATGCGGGTCAACGTGAATCGCTGGGGGCGCGCGCCAAAGCGCTGGCGGAATCCGAACGCGGCGCAACCATGCGAGCGGTGCGAGTGGTGGGCGCATTCCGATGGCGATTTGTCCCGCGAGCCTTGCTGCCGGGGCCACTCGCGCCGGTGCTGAAGTCGCTTGCCATGCTTTGGTCCGCAGGCGGGCAACTGAAGCGGGCGATGACCATCCCTCGGCGCTTGTCAAAACGCGTCATTAGCATTGGCGGAATTTCCATGGGCGGGGCAGGCAAGACACCCACGACAGCGTGCATTGCCGAGTCGCTGCGGGCGCGAGGACACAATCCCGGGATCCTGACCCGCGGCTACGGAAGGCGTTCGAAGAAAATCGTGTGCTTGCCCCGCGGCAGCGAGGCGCCGGTGAGTACCACGGGCGATGAGGCGCAACTGCTGCTGCGCAGCGCCGATGTAGGAATCGCGAGTGATCGCTGGCTGGCCGGCCGCGAGTTGCAAAAACATTTCAACTCAGATTTGTTTTTGCTTGACGATGGCTTTCAGCATGCGCGCTTACATCGGGACGTCGATATCGTTCTGCTGGACGCGTTCGATCCTTTGGGAGGAGACGGGGTGTTCCCGGCCGGGAGGTTGCGTGAGCCGCTGGAAGCTCTGCAACGTGCGGACATCCTCGTAGTCACGCGCGCCGGCGGGCGCCGCTTCGACGGACTGACGGCTCGGCTGCCGAAGAAGCCCTTGTACTTCGCCGATGTCGAGGTTAGCGCATGGCTGCCCGATCGTCCTCCATTGGATGCGGTGGCGGCTTTCTGCGGACTTGCGAACCCGGATACGTTCTTCGAGACGTTGCGCGGGGCAGGCGCACAAGTGGTGACGACGGCTGTGTTTCCGGACCATCATCGTTACACAAGATACGAATTGGAGGAACTGGCGCAGTCAGCCATCTCGGCCGGCGCGCGTGCGCTGATAACGACCGAGAAGGATCATGTGAATCTGCCTTCCAATTGTGACGAACTCGTGAAGCCGTTGCGTATTCATCGGGTAGCAATAAGGACGCGATTGCGAAATGAGAATGAATTTTATGCCACGTTGAATGAACTACTTGGGTTGAGCTCGAAGGTGCAAGACGGCCGCGCGCGGCGTTAGATTGGGACTAACAACGTTAACAGGATTTTCACGCAAGCGTAATTTGGCATTGACGAGCCCTCTCTATCCTGGGCTTGTTGAATACTCAAACCTTCTTCAAAATCCCTCTCATACTGACTGGTATTGCACTTTCGGCAAGTCTTTGCCTGGGGCAGACCGTGTCGACGGTAGCGGTGGCGAACTATGCAGGGTTCACAGGCTCAGCGCCTGTCGCTCCTGGATCCATTGCGAGCGCGTACGGGAGTTTCGGTACAGTTGCTACAACTAGCGCTCCTACGTTGAATCCCATGCCTCGCGAGATTGCGGGGCTTCGTGTGCGCGTAGGTGGACAGGATGCGCCACTGTACTTCGTATCTTCTGGCCAGATCAACTTCGTGATTCCGATAGGAGTCGCTCCCGGTCAACAAACTGTTGAAGTTGTCTCGGGTGGAAACGTCATCAGTCGAGGCAATGTTTTGGTGTGGGATTTCGGTCCTGGCCTGGCCGTCAGCGATCCACGGCCGGCGAGCATGCAAGGCATTGTTCAGAACCAGGACTTCGCGGTGAACGGCACGAATGCCCGCGCGAAGCGAGGCGAAGTGATCTCCATTTATGCGACAGGCTGCGGACAGACGCAGCCGGCGCTGGCCGATGGCGCGCCTCCCGCGCAATTATCCCGTGCAACGGCCACCGTGGAAGTGTATGTGGCGAACGACAAAGCCGAGGTCCAGTTTGCTGGCGCGCATCCGCTTTACCCGGGGATCTGTCAGATCAACGCTGTGATTCCCAACAAAGCGTATTTGTCCGGCCAGTCGCCGCTGTACTTCACAGTCAACGGCATGCCGAGCAACGCTGTGGCGGTCTGGATTGAATAATTCCATGCAATCGAGGATGTTGATGAAATCCGTTTTGATTGGACTCGCGCTTCTGGGTTCGGCCGCTTTCGGGCAAGAACTGGGCTCGGTTGCCGGAGCCGTGTTCGACGGTACCAGCGGGCAGCCGGTGCGGCAGGCCCAGGTCACGGTGGACGGAGTTCCCGACAAGAAGACCGTCACCGATACGGATGGCAAATATAAGCTCGATCTTCGGCCTGGCACATACAAGATTCTCTTCAGCGCTACCGACTATGCGAGCGCAGCCGTGGAAGAAGTGAAGGTTGTCGCCGGTGATGTAAGCGAAGCGAACACGGTGATGGCGAACAAGGCGTCGGTCACCACAATGGAAGTGGTGGAATCGATCGGCGCGGTGGCGGCGAATGCAGAAGCTGCGCTGGTGGAGCGCAGGCTCGCTTCCACCGTCAGCGATTCGATCAGCGCCGAGGAAATCCGCAACACGGTAGCTTCGGACGCGGCAGGAGCGGTAGAGAAGGTAGCTGGTGTTTCGGTTGTGGACGGCGGCTTCGTCTACGTGCGCGGCTTGGGCGAGCGTTATAGCTCGACAATGTTGAATAACGCGATTCTGCCGACCACCGAGCCGGAGAAGCGCGTGGTTCCGCTTGATCTCTTTCCCGCGGCCTTGATCGACAACATCAAAATTCTAAAGACGTATTCGGCTGATTTGCCCGGTGAATTTTCCGGCGGCCTGGTGCAAATGTCCACCGTTGAGTTTCCGACTGAGAAGCTGTTGAGCGTCGGGGTGAGCTACGGCTTTAACACTGTGACGACATTCAACCGGTTCGGGAGCTTTCCTGGCGGCGCCAGGGACTGGACTGGATTCGGCAATGGGAGCCTCGGGCTGCCTGCCGCGATTCCACGCGATCAGCGTTTGTTTGTGGGCAACTTCGATGCTGCTCAGTTTCAGCAGTTCGGACGTTCTTTTGCGCCCAACTACGAGATTACCCCGGTGGCTTCGATCCGTCCTACGCAGACGTACACAGCGGTTGGCGGCAACACCTGGGGGCGGTTAGGGCTGGTTGCTGCAGTAACGTTCACGAACTCTCCACAGCGTTCGCCCGAGAGCCGCAGGTTCCTGGTGAACTCCGGCGGCGGCCAGGCGCAGGTTTTCACGGACTACCCGGAATTCAATGTCGACACCCAGTCGATTCGATTGGGTGGCGTGGTGAACGCGGCGTTCCGGTTGACCCCGAACAATAAGATCATCGTCCGGAATACCTTGACACGCGACACCGATAAAGAAGCTCGCGAGTTCGAAGGCTTGAACGGGGGCACCAACAGCTTCATCCGCGATACCCGATTGCGGTGGACCGAGCGGTCGCTGATGTCGACCTCAGTGGAAGGCGAGCATTCCGTTGCGCGTCTTGGTTCGAGCTTGTTTCATTGGCAGTTCACCGTGTCGGCCAGCCATCGGGATGAGCCGGATCTTCGCGAAACCATTTACGGACGTGAGGATGAAACGCAGCCTTATCGCTTCCTGAATCTGCCGGAGTCAGGTATGCGCTTCTTCAGCAACCTGAAGGATCGCATCTATGAGCCGCAGGTTGACTGGTCGAAACCGTTCTACTTTGGAAACATCGGCGGGTTGGTGAAGGCGGGTTTTCGCGGCACCTTCCGCGACCGTGATTTCACAAGCCGACGCTTCCGCTACTTCCCGGTGCGGGCGCAAACTCTGGACTTCGACCTGCCTGCGAATCAATTATTCGGACCGGAGAACATTCGTCCTGACGGCTTCAATATACGAGAGATCACGCGCGCTACGGACACCTACGACGCGCTGATGAATGTTTATGGCGGCTATACGCTGGTGGATCTCAACATCGGCGGGAGGTGGCGCGCACAGCTCGGCCTTCGCGTGGAAGACGCCGAGATCCGAGTGAATACGATTGATGCCCTCGTGCCCGGTGGCGTCCCCTCGGTTGCATCGCTGGTAAATCGCGACTACCTGCCGGGAATTAACATCACCTATGCTGTGAGTCCTCGTCAGAATTTGCGTTTCGGTTACGGACGCACAGTGAATCGGCCCGACTTCCGTGAGTTGTCGCCGTTCGAGTTTACGAACGTTGTCGGGGGTTACTCCACCACGGGTAATCCGGACCTGCAGCGCGCGTTGATCGACAACTACGACGTGCGTTGGGAATGGTTCATGGGCGGCAATCAGGTGCTGGCCGCGAGCTACTTCTACAAGCGCTTTACCGATCCGATCGAGCAGATTTATCGCCCGACCGCTTCGGAGCTGCGGCAGACGTTCCTGAATGTGCCCAGAGCGAATAACCAAGGTCTCGAACTTGAGCTACGAAAAGGCCTCGGTTCGTTCTCACGGAAGTTAAGCCCATTCGCAGTGCAGGCGAACTTCACTTTTGTCGATTCGCAGGTGGACATTCCGACCGATCGGTTTCCGCAACTCACATCCAAGCAGCGTCCGCTGGTGGGCCAGTCGCGATTCATCTACAACGCCGTCGCCGAATGGGTGCAGCCGAAGTGGCGGTCTAATGCTCGATTCTATGTGAACTCAGTGGCTCGGCGGATTACGGACGTCGGTACATTCCAGTTGCCCGATGTGTATCAGGAACGCTCGATGTTTCTCGATGCCGTTTATCAGCTCACCTTGGATGAAAACGGCAAGTACAAGCTGAGGTTCTCGGGCGAGAATCTGGGCAACAATAACTACCGGTATACGCAAGGCGACTTCGTGGTGAGGCAGTTTCAACTCGGGCGCACGTTCAGCGCAGGGTTGAGCTACTCGTTCTTCTAGACGATTTCAATTCAACGATTTTTCTTTATTACGGGAGAGGAACCCAAGAATGAGGTTACGTACTTTCGCGGCGCTCGCAGTGTGCCTTGCGGCCACCGGTGTGCATGCCGCTGAGAAGAAAGCAGTGATCCGTGAGGCGAATGTGTCGCAGGCAGATCGCGCGGCTCTCGGCGAATACACGAGCAGCGCGGCCCTGTGGATCTGGACCGACAAGGTTGTGTACCAGCCGGGCGAACAACTCACCGTGCGATGGACTACCAAGCCAGGCAACGATTTTTATCCCTACACGATCGTCGCGTTTCGTCAGAACAATCAGACTGGCGTAAGAACGTATCTGCCGGGAAACAGCTCGACTGTGGCGGACATTTTCGGCAAGACACAGGCCGACGGTTTCAATATCGTGCGGGTTCCTGAGGCGACCAAGGCGGTTTTCGGAGGCGGGCCGGTCACGGTACCGAGCGAGCCGGGAATGCACACGATTGTGGTGCAGTTGCGGGACTACATGGGCAATCGCGTGATTAAGTCGGCTTACGCGAAATTTGGTGTGGTGACCGGTTATGAAGACCTTCCGGCGCAGATCAGCTCCGACCGACGACTGACGAACGACAAGGCCTACCGCATCCGAGGGATCGTTTCGGTGCGTAACAACGCGACCCTGACGATCGATCCGGGGACGTACATCATCGGACAGCCGGGCTCGCAGCCGCCGTCGGTGCTGCTGATCACCACTGCGGGAAAGCTGGTGGCCAACGGCACGCGTTCGCGGCCGATCATCATGACCTCGTCGCAGCCGGTGGGCCAGCGTCAACGGGGCGACTGGGGTGGAGTGATCCTGCTGGGGAAAGCTCCGGTCAACGACCCGGGCGGCGAGTTGAGCATCGAAGGTTTGCCGGATCTGCCGGAGACTAAGTACGGCGGAACGGACGCGAATCATAACTGCGGCACTTTGCGGTACGTGCGTGTGGAGTTCGCCGGCGCGCTGCTTCGGCCTAATGAAGAGACCAATGCCATTACGTACGGCGCTTGCGGCAAGGGCACGGTCAGCGAATACCTGCAGGCCCACTACGGCTTGGACGATTCGTTCGAGTGGTTCGGCGGGACCAATGACGCCAAGTACCTTGTGGGCACGTACGGAGCCGATGATTACATCGACGTACAGATCGGCTACCGCGGCAGAGTTCAACACGTGGTGGTGGTAGCGAACGAGGACCTTTCGAACCGCGGTGTGGAGGCGGATAACTATGAGCGCGACTTCGGCGCGTCACCTCGAACGAAGCTGAGTCTGTGGAACGCGACCTTTATCGGGAATGCGGCCAGCGCGGGCGCGAAAGGATTTGACGAAGCGGACGCTCCGTGTCTGTATTACCGACGCGGCGCCGCCACGAGTACGAACAACGTGATCTGCTACAACTGGACCACGCGCACGGTGGGCGGAGCGAACTTCGATACGATTACGCCCTTGTTCGGTAGCGGAGATTTCTCGCTCAACGGCGTGATTGCTTTCGGCAATGGCAGGGAAGCTTCACCAGCGCGCGGCGATAATCTGCAGGATCAGTTCGTCGCCGACTTCCGGCCGCTCGCAACAGGCGGCCAAGCCGCGAGCGGGAACGTTGCCTTCGCGGATCCTCAGTTGACGCGGCCGATCGAGCGCAGTGATCCCGACTTCAAAGTGCTTGCCAGTTCGCCCGCGCTCGGCGCGCAATTTCTGGCTCCCCCGGACGATGGATTCTTCGATCAGTGGGCGACCTGGGCCGGTGGCATGGGCCCGATCAACTGGACAGAAGAGTGGACCACGTTCGTGCAGGAGCAGGATTTGCAGCCGTAGTCATCGCTAAACTGAGTCATCGCCGCTAAAATAAAGGTTTGACGCTGCAACGCAAGACACCTAATCTGACTGCCAAGATCTTCTTGAAGATCATCGCGGGTGTCTTGTGCGTGATGGTCGTGGCGCTGGTTGCCGTCGACATTCTTGCGTCTCGGATTGCCGAGCGCACCTATCACGAGACACTGTTGCGTGAACTCGAAGAAAAGGTCCACATGCTCGGGATGATGCATGTGGACCTTCTCAGTCCAGATCGCTTTCATGAACTCGCGCGCCAATCCGGCGCGCGACTCACGTTTATCGACAAGCAAGGCCGCGTCATCAGCGAGTCCGAGCACAACCCTTCGACGATGGAGAACCACGCTCGGCGGCCGGAGTTCGCGGCGGCGCTCAGCGGCAGGACTGGCTCAGATGTGCGGACTAGTAACACAATCGGCCAGACATTTATGTATGTCGCGGCGCCCGCTCCCGACGGAGCGCTTCGCGCGGCCGTTCCGATGCGCGATATTCGATCGCGGGTGAACGACATTCGACTGCAGCTTCTGACGGCTGTCGCGATTGCGTTTCTACCTGCCATGATTCTGGCTGCGTTTCTGGCCCGATATGTTTCCGCTAAGCTGGCGAGCATCATCGACTACGCTGGGAAACTAGCGCGCGGCGATTTCGAGGCTCGACTGCAGCGCGGTGGACGTGATGAGCTGGGCGTCTTGACCGAGCAGTTGAACGAAACCGGTGAAAAGCTGCAGGCTATGTTCGAGGAACTGCAGCGGGAGCATGCCGAACTCGAGAAGCTGGAGCGGGTACGGAAGGACTTTGTAATAAACGTCTCGCATGAGCTGCGTACGCCGCTCGCGTCTATTCAGGGGTATACCGAAACGTTGCTAGACGGAGCGATTGACGATCCCGAACACAACATTCGTTTTCTGAATATCATCCGGCAAAACGCCGAGCGGCTGGGACGTTTGACCGCAGACTTAATGACGCTTTCACGTCTAGAGTTGAAGTCGACCCGATTTCAGTTTGCTTCGTACGTGGCGAGCGAGCTGCTGACAAACTGTTGCGAGTCCATGCAGCCGATTGCGGAGAAGAAGTCAATTGAGCTCGTGTCTGAGCTCGGGCCACCGGACGCTGAGGTATTCTGCGACACCGAGGCGGTCCATCAGGTGATGAGCAACCTGCTCGACAATGCGATCAAGTACACACCCGAAGGCGGAACGATCGTTGTCGGCTGCAAGCCTGCGCAGCGCGGCGGCGCCGATGTGATCGAGTTTTTCGTGCGCGACACGGGCATCGGGATTCCTGTCGAGGACCTGCCGCGTTTATTCGAACGGTTTTATCGCGTGGATAAGGCTCGGTCGCGGCAGATGGGCGGCACGGGGCTTGGGCTTGCGATTGTGAAGCACCTGGTGCGAGCGATGGGCGGCGACGTGCGTGTGGAAAGCACGCTCGGGGAAGGGTCGACGTTCTCGTTTACGCTTCCGGTGCACGACATCGGTTTGATGGAGTACGGCGCGATCGAACCGGAGTTGACGGGTGTCACGCCACGCCGTTAGTTTATTGCGTCCCTATTGTTGCAGTTGCTTCCGTACCTCCTCGAGGAGTGATGACGCTTCCGGCGGCGAGTTCGGGTTCGCCACGATGAAGTAGGGTCCGCTATAGACCGCAAGTCCATCCTCTTTCTGCCGCCACTTCTGAATCAACTCGAAAGCGCTGGTCTGCACGTTCATCTCGAAAAGCCGGATGGTGGCTGTCGCTGGTCCCGTGTAGGTGGCGGAAGCGGCGCGCTTGAGTCCAAGCTGCCGGATGAGTTCGGGCGCGGAGGACGCATCCAGCGCGCTGGTTGTGGTCCGGCTCCAACTCCCTGCGGTTGCGGGAAGGATCTCTTCCATGGGTTTGGAGGCGCTGGAACAGCCGACCAGAAGCAATAAGGCGGCGCAGAGAGGAAGCCATCGCAGCATGACGCCCATTATCATAAAGGTAGCCGCTCTGGCTGCTTGGATAAGGGCCAATGCTACCATCGACACCATATGGCCAAGTTCAAGGCCGCGGGGCGCCGGAAGGGTCCGCCTCCCGCGACGCGTGCGCAGGCAGTTGGGTGTGTCTTTCTGCTGCTGATGGCCTTTGGGCTGGTCTTCGTGGTTGTGTTTCTTGCGATCAAGCAGGGGTGAAATGAGGACGGATGAGGAGATCTGACAATCGCGCGGCGAACGAGATGAGGCCGGTTTTGATTCGGACCGAGTATCTACTCACCGCTGAAGGATCGGTAGTCATCGAGGTGGGAAATACGCGCGTGTTGTGCGCCGCTACTGTGGAAGAAACGGTTCCTCCGTTTTTACGCAACAGCGGCAAGGGATGGGTGACGGCGGAGTATTCGATGCTGCCTCGCGCGACCGCGACGCGGACAGCTCGCGAGTCGGTCAAGGGGCGGCAATCGGGACGCACGCTGGAGATTCAGCGGCTGATCGGTCGTTCGCTGCGCACGGTAGTCGACCAGCATGCTCTAGGGGAGCGCACGATTCTGGTGGATTGCGACGTGATTCAGGCCGATGGAGGGACGCGCACGGCGTCCATCACTGGCGCTTATGTCGCTTTGATTATCGCGGTTCGCAATCTGCTGCACTTCGGAACCATCAAGAAGAATCCGATCACGGATTCCGTGGCTGCGACGAGCGTCGGAATTGTAAACGGCACTCCACTGCTGGACTTGAACTACGAAGAAGATTCGCGAGCGGCGGTGGATATGAACGTAGTGATGACAGGCGCGGGGAAGTTCGTTGAACTGCAGGCCACGGCTGAGAAGGCTGCGTTTGACGATGCGGACCTTGCCGCGCTGGTGGGGCTCGGTCGGGCTGGGGTGAAGGACTTGCTGGAGATCCAGGCGGCCGTGTTGAACAAATCGTGACGCTTTATTGCGCCACGACCAACGCCGGAAAGATCGCGGAGTTCCGAATGGCGGCCTGCGGGCCACTCGCGATTGAGCCTCTTCCTGGACTCGCGGATATTCTCCCTTGCGATGAGACGGGTGTTACGTTCGAGGAAAACGCCGTCGAAAAAGCGCTGTACTATGGCTCGCGGACTTCAGGGTGGCTGTTCGCCGAAGACTCGGGCCTGGAAGTGGATGCGTTGAATGGAGCGCCGGGCGTCTACTCGGCGCGATACGCGGATCCTGGCGCCACCGATGAATCAAACAATGCGTTGGTGCTGGAGCGGCTCGGGTCGTCCATGCAGAGAAGCGCTCGCTTCGTGTGTGTGATCGCTTTAGCGCATGCAGGTCGTGTGGTGAAGACCTTTCGCGGAACGGTGGAGGGAGAGATCCTTCATTCGCCGCGCGGACCGAACGGATTCGGTTACGATCCGATCTTTTACTATCCCCCGTTTGGCTGCTCGTTCGGAGAAGTCGACCGGGAGCGTAAGCAAACTGTGAGTCATCGCGGCGCGGCGCTGCGACTCCTGTGCGGGTTCTTGAAACCGGAATCAATCCGAAGCGTATAAATTTCTTGATGCGTTGTATGGTTGTGTACCTTTTCCTGTTTGCCGGACTACTGTCCGCTCAACAAGATGTGATTTCGCCGGTGCTGCCGATGGCGACGAAGATCGAGACGGATCAATCGTTTCAGTGGCGGCCTGCGCTGGAGCAATCGATGCGCATGCTGATGGTGCAGCACGGCTTCCGTATCGCTGCTCAGCCGGAGACTCGCGCCCGATTGAAGGGCAAGTTCTTCGCCGATTACGCCGATTCGCTGAAGGCAGTGAAGGGATGGGAAGACGGTGACAACATGATCATCAACTACATCAACCATCCCATCCAGGGCGGCGCCACGAACTACATCTACATTCATAACGATCCGAAGTCGCGGGGCGTGGAATTCGGGAACACGCGCGAGTACTGGCATAGTCGACTCAAGGCTCTAGCCTGGACGACCGTGTGGAGCACGCAGTTCGAAATCGGCCCACTGAGCGAGGCGTCGATCGGCAATGTGGGGCAGAAGAAAGGTTCAGCCGGCTACGTCGATTTCGTCGTGACACCCGCGGGCGGCTTCGCGCTCACAGTGCTGGAAGACTGGGTAGATAAGAAGTTCATCCAGCGGTGGGAGGCCAACACGCCCAGCGTAGGTAAGCGCACGTTCTTCAGGATTGCGTTGAATCCATCACGCGCGCTCGCCAATCTTCTGCAGGGCAAGGGGCCTTGGCATAGGGAAGGCCGGTCGCTGCTATGCGCTCCTAAAGCGGCTTGCCCGTAAGCAGTCGCGAGAGTGCCGGCAACGGTACGGATCCTGCGTTCAACGCGCTTTCGTGGAATTGTTTGAGGGAGAAGCCGGCGCCTTTCTCCGATTGCATTCGCTTGCGCAGGCGCATCCAATCGCGATAACCCACGAAGTACGTCGGCAGTTGCGCGGAGGAAAGCTTGGCGCGCTGCAGTTTGCCGGTGGCTTCTTCGCGTTCCTGAAACGCGCCGTCCATCAGCAGGGCCAGCGCCTGTTGGTCCGTCATTTCCTTGGTTTGCAGCCGGACGTCAAGAATTGTGTTCGCGACCACTCGTAGCAGATGCTTCAGGTAGGACAGGCGCATCTCGGGGTTATGATTCATGTACCCCTGCTCCAGCAAAAGCTCTGTCGCGTAGACGGCCCAGCCTTCCACATAAGGCCCGTTGCCGAAGACCGAGCGGAGGACGCGGCGTGAATGCGGTTCCACGTTGTTTGCGTATTCGAGCTGCACGTAGTGTCCTGGCATCGCCTCGTGGATCGTGAGGATCTTCAGGCCGTATAGGTTGTATTCGCGGAGCTTCGATTCCACGCGCTCTTTCGGCCACGTGGTGGGGATAGGTGTGAGCCAATAGAACGCTCCTAACTGCGGCTCGAGTGGCGGCGCGGAACTGAATCCACCCACCGAGTAGATGCCGCGCATGAACTCGGGTGTTTCGATCACTTGCAGGTTGTCGCGCGCGGGAAGTGTCAGCAGATCTCTGGCTCGGACGAACTCGCGGGCTTCCTGCAGGTCGCGACGGGCGTCGGCGAAGTACGTCTCCGGCGTGGCGTGTTTGAGCGCGATTCTGTCGAGGACGTGCTTGATCGTTGCGGCCTCGGGCCCGGGAACAGCTTTGCCGCCGTTCAGCTCAAGGGCGATGCGATACATCTCCTTGCGCATCCATTGCATCTGCTGCTCGGCTGCGGCCAGAGTGGTTTCCGGCGTTTGGTCGGTCGCCAGAGCGTAACGGAACTTTTGGGCGTACTTATCCCTGCCAAGCCGCCAGTCGGCCGTCCGGCGCATCAAGTCGTTCTTCAGAAAGTCGTTGAAGGAGCGAAGAGCCTCTAGAGCCGGAGCGGCGGCTTCGTCGTAACGGGCTCGCGATAGCTGAGGCGCGTTCGATCGCATATCTTGGTCGATCAGCGCGATGTTACCGTCGTTCTCGCCGATGGCTACCTGGTTCCAGATTGAGGGGGCGTTCGAAAGATTTCGTCGCGCCTGGAGAAGTAGCTCAGGTACGGCTTGCAGGCGAGCGATGATGTGCTCGTAACGCTTGGTCTTGTCGGTGTATTCGAGGATGAACGGCGTGTAGAGGGCGTTACCAACCAGTTCAACATATAGAGTCGGGTTGTGCCGGAAGTTCTGGATGGTTTGGAGTTCGAGTAGAGCGAGCGAGATCTGGTCGTGAATGATGTCCAGGTCAGCACGATCATCCGCTGAGAGGGTGGCGAGGTCGGATGCCCCTTGCAAGCGCAGACGCAGGTCCTGATACCAGCGCCGTTGCCGTTCGAGACTGGATGGGCTGAAGTCATCAAGCATCGAATCGAGCTCGATGTTACCGTGTCGGTGATACCCGTACTGTGTTGCTGCGACCGGCGAGTTGTACAGGGATGTGTAAATGAACTCGTCAACCAGCTTGGCGAAAGGTTCGCGCGGCCTGTCAGCCGAACATCCGGCGAGAACGAGGGCAACTGCGGCAGCAAGGAGGCGGGCTGGCATTGCCCACAATCATAGAACGGAAGGTTCACGGGGCTCGCGTGGAGCCCCGGCAATCCGGATGCTACTTCTTCATGATTGGCGCTTCCCCGGCTTGCGTGAACTGGCCGGCGCGACGTTTGATGTCCTGTTCGAACTGACCGTTGGTCTGTCCCGCGGCGTTCTTGCCGCGCGTATTCAGATTTGCGTCCTTCTTCGCCTTGTTCTCGCTCTGTTCGGCGGGATGCTGCTTCTTCTTCGTCGGCATGGTGCTTGTCTCCTCGCAAGTTCGACCCCTGGGGGTACGCGCCTGTTACAGAGAACTACGCGGTGAGTTACTCGTAACCGTGATGGATACTACGTCGGACACGGGCTTGAGCAAGGTCTTCTGGGACAACTCGGCCGGCTTGGTGGTGAGAAGGACAAAGCTCAGGTCGCGCGCGGGGTCGAACCAGCCCAACGTTCCAACGGATCGCTGCCGACTGTTCGATCCGAGCATCCTTCCGCGAATTCCGAGCCGTCAATCTCCCAACCGATGCCGTATGGCCGGTTCAAGCCGGCGTTCTGGTTTGCGATCATGGCCGCCGCGGTTTCGGACTTGAGCATGCGACTCCTGGCGGCGGTGAAAGATCGCAAGAAAGCAGTAGTGTCGGGAGCCGTGGAAAGCGCACCGCCCCAAGGTGAGGCGAAATCGCGACAGTAGTCGCTATTCCAGTTCCACTCGGGACGGCAGTCACTTGTGAAGGCATCGTAGCTGAAAGGGTATTGCCACACAAACCCAAGGTTGTGTGCTTCATGCCTAGCGGCTGAAACAGATCGTCTCGGAGAAAGTCTGGTAAGGGGCCGCGCCTGATATGCTCGACGATCTCGGCGGCGAGGAGGATGCCCATGCTTTGATACTGCACGCGTGTTCCCGGCGCGAAGAGCAGGGGCGTCTTCACAGCGCGGGCGACAAAATCCTTGAGTGGCGCTTTGCGCTCCCGTAGGTGGTTGTTCTCCGGCAGCATGTCGGGCAGGCCGGAAGCGTGAGTGAGCAGGTGCTTAATGGCGACGCGTTCGCGGTCGCCTCCGGTGAACTCGGGTATGTACTTGCTTACCGGTTCGGAGATCGACAACTACTTGCGGTCAGACAGAAGCCTCACCGCTGTCGCTGTCATCGGTTTCGTGATGGATGCCATCAGGAATATCGCATCGGCCGTGCGGGCTTGGCCGAAGCCTCGCTTCAGCTCGTTTCTGCCGTGCTGGACGTGCAGGGCGGCAGCGGAGAGACCTCCCTTTCCGTCTGGGTCAAGTCGACAGCTTTGGTCCAGTCCTCCTTGTTAGCGGCTTTCATCAATGCGGGTATACGGCTGGAGAGTAGGATGGCGCGCCGAGCCACTCGGTCCAGCATGATCTCTTAGCTTCTGCTAATATAGGGGTAGGGGGTATCTTACGGATGGCGACGATAGCAAACTTGAAGATCGAAGGAATGCACTGCGACGCTTGTGTACGGCGTGTGCGGACCGCGTTATCGGGTGTGGACGGAGTCCATGTGAAGGACGTTCGCGTCGGCAGTGCGGATATCGAGATTGATTCCGAGAAGGTGGGTACGAAGGAGGCGGTAGATGCCGTCAACGACATCGGGTTCTCAGCCAAAGTTGCCTAACGCGGCCTCGCCCGCCTCGGCTGAGAAGATCTCCTTTCCAGTCACGGGCATGACTTGCGCAGCGTGCCAGGCGTTCTTAGAGAAGACGCTCGCCAAGCAACCGGGCGTGGAGAATGCGTCGGTGAACCTGATGACGCATACGGCGAGTGTGTCATACCGGCCCACCGAGAACAGCCCGGAAGCGCTTGTTGAGGCAGTGCGCCGTACAGGCTATGGAGCTGATTTGCCGGCAGCCGACGCGTCCGTGCTGGAGGATCAGCGCGCTCACGATGAGCAACTCCGGGCTGAGTATCTCGGCGTACGCCGCAAAGCTCTGGTCAGTCTGGCCGCGGGAGCCGTCGCTATGGTTGCGTCCATGCCGCTAATGGGCGAAGGTCATGCGACAGGTGATCCCCTGCTCGCCTGGTGGATGCGTGTGCTCGATCCAGCGGTGCGATCGGCGGCTCCTCGGCTTTATGCCGTAGATGCCGTAGTGCTGAGCTATTGCTTGTTCGTGCTGACGGGGGCAATCATGCTTTGGGCCGGGCGGCGCTTTTACACGAAAGCATGGGCGGCTCTGCGCAACAAATCGGCGGATATGAACACGCTGGTTGCTCTTGGCACCGGCGCCGCGTTTGTGTTCTCGGCGATCGCAACGGTTGCGCCCGAGTTCTTCCGGTCGCATGGGCTGCATCCGGATGTGTACTACGAAGCCGTTATCTTCATCATCGCTTTGGTGCTGGTGGGCAATACGCTTGAGAGTCGCGCGAAGGGACAGACTGCCGCGGCTTTGCAGAAGTTGGTGGAGCTGCAACCGAAGCTGGCACGCGTGGTCCGCGATGGCTCGGAGGTGGAAGTGCCTGCTGAGCAGTTGCGCGTGGGCGAGGTTGTGCGGGTGCGACCCGGCGAACGGATCGCGGCCGACGGCCTGGTGGTGAACGGCGCCAGCGCGGTCGATGAAGCCATGTTGACGGGTGAAAGCGTGCCCGTCGAGAAGAGCGCCGGTTCGCGCGTGATTGGCGCGACCGTTAACAAGACGGGATCGTTCGACTTTCGCGTGACGGCGGTGGGCGGCTCGTCCACACTTGCACAGATCGTGCGCTTGCTGCGCGACGCGCAGGCATCGAAGGCGCCTATTCAGCGATTGGCGGATCGCATCAGCGGAGTGTTCGTGCCCGTGGTGGTCGCGATTGCGGTGATCACGTTTCTTGCCTGGTGGCTGCTTGCGCCGGAAGCTACGGTGGTCCGTGCCGCGGCCGCAGCGGTGACCGTTTTGATTATCGCTTGCCCGTGCGCGATGGGACTCGCCGTTCCCACTGCCGTCATGGTGGCGACTGGCCGAGCCGCCGGAGCAGGCATACTCATCAAAGGTGGTGAGGCGCTGGAGCGACTGGGCAGCGTCGATACCCTCGTGCTCGACAAGACAGGCACGATCACGCAGGGCAAGCCCGCTGTAACCGACGTCATTGTCACATCTCCGCGATGGACAGAATCGGAACTGCTGCGAGTGGTGGCGCCGGTCGAGCGTCTGAGCGAGCATGCGCTGGCCGAAGCTGTGGTGCGATACGCGGAGGAGCTCGGCATCGAAAGGGAGCAGGCTGAATCGTTCGAAGCTCGCCCCGGGTTGGGAGCGACGGGCGTAAGCGCCGGACATGCAGTGACCATCGGGAATCGCGCGCTGTTGGCGGACTGGAGCATTTCAACTAGTGCTGTGGAGCCGGACGCCGCACGGCTGGCGGCAGAAGGTAAGACTCCGTTGTTTGTTGCGATCGACGGGGAGCTTGCAGGGGTGATGGCCGTTGCCGACATTGTGCGGCCGACGTCTTCGCAAGCCATTGGCGACATGCGCGACCGTGGAGTGCGTGTGGTGATGCTGACCGGAGACAACGCTGAAACGGCGCGGGCCATTGCCAGGCAAGTCGGCATCGAAGATGTAGTCGCGGGAGTGCTGCCGGAGGGTAAACTCGCAGAGATCCAACGCTTGAAGGCGGACGGGCACGTCGTGGCGATGGTCGGCGACGGAATCAACGATGCGCCCGCGCTCGCGGCGGCCGATTCGGGCATCGCCATGGCTTCCGGCGTAGACGTGGCGATGGATGCCGCGGGTGTGACGCTGATGCGTAGCGATTTAAACGCCCTGACAACCGCCATCCGCCTCTCGCGAGCGACGATGCGAATTATGCGGCAGAATCTCTTCTGGGCTTTCATCTACAACGTGATCGGCATTCCCATCGCCGCCGGAGCGTTGTATCCGACGTTCGGGATTCTGCTCAGCCCAGTTTTGGCGAGTGCCGCGATGGCGCTGAGTTCTGTCAGCGTCGTTTCCAATAGCCTTCGCCTGCGGCATGTGAGGTTGAGTTGATGCCGAAGAAGGCGGTCGCGGTAGATACTGACATCAAAGCATCGAACATCAAGCGCCTGCGACGCATTGAGGGCCAGGTGCGCGGATTGCAGCGGATGGTGGAAGAGGATCGCTACTGCGCCGATATCATCACGCAGGTCGCATCCGTGCAAGAAGCCCTGCGAGGTGTCGCGAGAGCATTGATGCGAAATCACCTGCACCACTGTGCGACCCATGCAATGAAGTCAGGCTCGCCGGAGGAGCAGCGGGCGATGTACGACGAACTTCTCGACCTCGTCTATAAGCACCTGCGTTGAGGTTACCGGCTGACGAACGGATTCCCGGCGATTGTGAATCGCAGAGGCCAATCGGCGCACTCGGTGATGCCCACCCGCGGTGAGATCTCGATCGCGATCTCACCAGCATGAGTGGGTTCATGTACTGTGATCGGTCCTTTGGTGACGTCGGCGCCATTCATCGCACGTGTGATTCCCAACGCCAGCGTGAGTTTTCCCGGACCGGAGGCAATATCTCGCGAGACACGCGCCCTCGGTCTGCGCTGTTGCATCACATCCATGCCGTCGATCGGTTCGAGGGCTCGAATGAGTACACACCCGGCGACGCCATCGGGCTCGGCCACGATATTGAGACACTCATACATGCCATAGATGATATACACGTAGGCGTGACCGGGCGGGCCGAAGATCACTCGAGTGCGATCGGTCACTCCGCGCGCGGAATGTGAGGCAAGATCATCGCCGCCCAGGTACGCTTCCGTCTCGACGATAATCCCGGCGGTCGGGCCGTGACGCAGCACCTTGCCCAGCAGGTCTTTCGCAACGTCAATTGTAGGGCGGTTGTAAAAGGCTCGGGGAAGAACGCGCGCCTTCATTGAATTTCTCGAACTTGCCTCGCTACGCGGAAATGGTAGACCAATGCGCCCAACGCAATCGTGCCGATCGCTAACAGGGACACGCGAGTCTGCAGCGTAATCCCATAGATCGTCATCCAAGCACCCATCAATACAAAGATCGCAGGCACGAGAGGATACGCGAAGCTCACCACACCGAGCTTCTGCCAGTCAGGGCGACGGCGCCGAAAAACAAAGATGGACGCCACTGCGAGCACCGCGGTGAAGTTCAGCGTCATGCCGATGTAGAAGAAGAGCTGTGGAAACGGAGTCAGCGTCATGATGCTCGCGCAGACGCCTTGCGCCAGGATCGCAGCGACGGGAGTGCGATACCTCTCATGCACTCGCGCTGCGGATGCAAAGAAAGCGCCGTTCTTCGCCATCGCGTAGTAAACGCGGGGTCCGATCGTCACCATCGCGCTCACAGTAGACATTAGTGAGATCGCCATCAAGCCGCTGAAGATGCCGGCGCCTTGCGGGCCGAACAGCTTCGATGCCGTAAGTGAGCCGATCGCGATCACGCCTTTCATCTCTTCAAGCGGAGCGGCATACAGAAACACCATATTCAACAGGACGTACAACCCTGCGACGAGCATGGTTCCGAACGTCAACGCTTTAGGCAATGTGCGGCCGGGCTGCTTGATCTCTTCCGCGACGTAGGTGGCTGCGTTCCATCCGCTATAGCTCACGTAGATCCAGAAGAGGCTGATTGCAAACTGCTGCGGCAGCGGTGTGTCCACCGTGCGGACAGCCTTTTGGCTGAAGTGTGACCAATCGCCCGACCCGAAGAGAAAGCCCAGCCCGATGAAGGCCACCACCACGGCTACCTTAATCCCGGTGAGCACATTCTGAATCTTGGCAACGCGCTGAATGCCGAAGACGTTCAGAATCGTGAACAACAGAATCAAAGCGGAGGCGGCCATCTGCGCGCCTCCGAGCTTGAACGTCCAATCGCCGGAACCGAAGATCGCTGCGGCATTCTCCTGCTTCAATGCCGGCGCGAAGAAACCCACATAGTCGGAAAACGCAAGCGCCGCCACGGCAATTGGCGCTGAGAAGCCGGCAAAGAACGACACCCAGCCTGTGATGAAACCCCACACGGGACCGTACGCTCGGGTGAGATACACGTACTCGCCGCCTGAAGCAGGGAAGTTCACGCCGAGTTCGGAAAAACAGAACGAACCCGTCAGCGCCGCGATCGCGCCAACCACCCAGATGAGCAGGAACAGAGTCGGGTCGCCGAGCTGGCCCGCAAGGAATCCACTCGTGGTGAAGATCCCCGTCCCAACCATGTTCGACACGACCAGCGCCGTCGCGCTAACCAATCCAAGTTGGCGGACTAGAGAAACGGAAGACGTGGTAGGACTCACTTTAGCGGCTATTGTAGCGCGCTATCTCGAACGTGCTATCAGAAAACTAAGTAACTGCGCCAGAGCGTCGATCGGCGAACAAAGTTTGCACGTACGCCTCGTACACACGTTCGAATACACGATCCCAGGATATCGAGCACGCATATTCGCGAGCCGCCGCCTTCATCTGTTGCAGCCGGGTGCGATTGTTCAGAAGCTCCAAAATCGCGCTGATGAACGCCCCATTCCCATCGGCAACAAACCCGGTCACGCCTGATTGGATTAGATATTTCGGACCACCGCCACTCGTGACCACTGCGGGAACGCCCGAAGCGAGCGCCTCCAGAATCACATTGCCGAACGTATCTGTGAAGGACGGAAACGCGAATACGTCCATGTTGGCGTAAGCGCGAGCAAGATCTTCGCCTCTGAGCACACCCGGGAACTCCGCGTTGCGCAGGTGGGAGCGCAACCAGTCCTGCTCACCCCCGGATCCCACGATTAGAAAGCGGTAATCGTTGCGACCCACGGCTGCTAGCGCCTTCTCAATCTCCGCAAGGAAGCGCACGTTCTTTTCCACGCTGATCCTGCCGACATAGCCAATGGTGAACGGACGGTCACCGGGATCGCGCTTGGCAGGGTTGAAATGATTCGAATCTACCCCGCGTTGCATCAGGAAGCACGGCTTGCCTGTCTGCGCACTCAGCAGGTTCACGAGTTCCTGATTCGGAGCGAAGAGCAAGCGGGCGATCTTGTAAAAGCGCGCCGCTCCGGCTAGCGTCTGCCGCTCAGCAACCAGCGACATTGCGCTCGCGTGCTTATTGGGCAGAAATCCAAACAGCTTCTCCAACCGGCGACCCGCATACTCGTGCACGTTGGTGTGCCAGGAGGCCGCCAAAGGAATCTGGAGCTTTGCTGCGATCCATGCGCCCAGCATGCCAAAATCTCCGGGGCCTGTGATGTGCAGCAGGTCCGGCTGAAACTTGCCCAATTCGAAAAGCACCCGGGTCCGGTTGCGGGCGATCAGCGGGTCGAACGCAAGCTCCGAGGTAGCCTCGAGGTTGAATGCCGCCTTGCTGCGCTGGATTTCATATCGAATGACGCTTCCAGTTACTTCGGCGCGGGTCTTCGGTCCGGCGTGGATGCTAAGAAACGGGTATTGCTGCTTTCGAGCGAAGTCTTCAAACTGGCGGCTCGTCAGCGCGACACCATTCACCTCGTGAAAAGAGTCGGTGAAGAAGGCGACCCGCGGTGTGAAGTCCATCAAGCGCCGCAACACTTCTTGAACTTTTTGCCGCTACCGCACGGGCAGGGATCGTTACGCCCCACCTTTCCGGCGGGAACGGGGGCGGCCGCCTCAGCCGGCGCCGCCTCGTCACCGAAAAAGACCGGATTATGTCCGTGCAGCATGAGGCGCTCGTCCAGAGCGAGTTGGACGATCTCTACTTCCTCTTCCGCGAACC
>DASQDN010000544.1:0-2612 GCA_035634155.1 Bryobacteraceae bacterium
GATCCGCAGGAGTGCGGATGCACTCGGATGGAGTGCAGGCGGCTGGTCGGATTCCTGTGAACGTCGCCGAATTGGGTGTCGACCTCTATTCGATCAGCGGGCACAAGATGAGAGCCCCAAAGGGTGTTGGCGCACTTTACCTGCGCAAGGGCGCGGAGATTGGACGAATGCTGTTCGGCGGGCGCCATGAGGCCGGGCGGCGGGCCGGGACCGAGAACACACCCGCCATCACGGCCATCGGAGCTGCGGCTGAGCTGGCCGAGCGAACTTTGACCAAGGAGATGATTCGCATCGGCGCGCTACGGGATCGCCTGGAACGCGGCATTCTGGAGCGCGTACGCGACGTATTCGTCAATGGTGAAGGCGCCTTGCGCGCGCCGAATACAACGAACATATGCTTTGAGGGAATCGAAGGCGAGTCGCTCGTGATTGCCTTGGACCTTCAGGGGTTCTGCGTCTCAAGCGGATCGGCATGCTCCAGCGGCGCAGTCGAGCCTTCCCATGTGCTCCTGGCGTTGGGTCTGTCCAAGCAGAGCGCGAAGAGCAGCGTGCGTTTCTCACTGGGCTCGGAGAATACCGAGGAGCAGGTAGATGCGCTGATCGACGCGGTGGTGCACGCCACAGCCCAGCTCCGCCGGCTTTCGCCGACGTACGTGACCCATGCCTGAGAACCTGACAGCGGTCGCCATGAGCGGTGGAGTGGATTCCTCCGTCGTGGCCGCGATGATGAGCCGTTCTGGTCGCAAAGTGGCAGGCTTTACCATGCAGCTTTGGAACCAGCGAAGACTGCCTGAGATCCAGACAGATGCCGCTACCGGACGATGCTGCTCGCTCGACGATGTATACGATGCGCGGTCGGTGGCGCAGCACCTGGGCATCCCATTTTACGTGGTGAATTTTGAGCAGCGATTCGAGGAGCAGGTGGTTCGGCCCTTCATCGATGAATACCTGGCAGGCCGCACGCCTATTCCTTGCACCCTTTGCAACAACTACGTGAAGTTCGATCACTTCATCGAGATGGCTGGTGGGATCGGGGCTGACGAGATCGCAACGGGACATTACGCGCGCATCGACTACAACGATGCTTCGGGGCGATATGAGTTGAAGCGCGGCGCGGACCCCAGCAAGGATCAGACATATTTTCTGTTCGGATTGACCCAGCAGCAACTCGCCCGCACGAGGTTTCCCCTGGGCCATATGCAAAAGTTCGAAGTGCGGCGCCTGGCGCATGAGTACGGATTGAATGTGGCGTCGAAGAATGACAGCCAGGAGATCTGCTTCGTGCCGAACGGCGACTATGCGGCTTTCATCGACGCGTATTTCAAAGAGCAGGGTGTTGCGCCGGCGACCACTCATGGACAGATCACCGATGCCGAAGGTCGCGTCTTGGGCGAGCACCGGGGAGTGCATCAGTTCACGGTTGGTCAGCGTAAAGGACTCGGGATCGCGTCGGGCGAGCCGCTTTACGTCATTGCCACTAAGCCGGAGACGCAGACCGTGATTGTGGGCAAGGGTGAGGAGTTGCTCCGAGCCTCCTGCCAGGTAAAAGACGTGAACTGGATCAGCGTCGCGGAATTGCGAGAGCCTCTAGCGGTTCACGTGAAGATCCGCAACAAACACGTAGCCGCTCCGGCAACCGTATACCCGACCGCGGATGGCGCACGCGTCCAGGTCCGCTTCGATAGCGCGCAGCGAGCTGTGACGCCCGGTCAGGCGGCCGTGTTTTATCAAGGTGACGTGGTCGCCGGTGGCGGCTGGATCGAATAAATTGGCCGACAGGCTTGCAGCCTTCGCGGTGGCATTCGTGCTGGCGCTGTTACGCCGCATGCCTAGGTCGCTCGCGTTTGCCGCCGCCCGCGCGATTATGCGGTCTGTTGATATCGCGATGCCTCGTTTTCGTCGAATAGCCGCTGCCAACCTTGCGCTGGCGATGCCCGAGGCGAACTCGCAGGCCGTGATCGAGGGCATGTACGTGGCTTTATCTCGGATGCTGGTGGTGTTCTCGCGCTTTCCTGACTTTCACCGCGGGAACATTGGTGAGTGGATCCGTTATGAAGGCTTCGAGCACTTTGAGGAAGCAGTCCGTCGCGGCAAGGGAGCGTTGTTCGCAACTGCTCATCTGGGCGCCTGGGAGTTGAGCGCATTCGCCCACGCTTTAATGGCAAAGCCGATGCATATTGTGATTCGGCCGCTCGACAATGGGTATGTGGACGAAATCGTTTCTCGTCGACGATCTGCTTCAGGAAATAGATTGATCCCGAAGAAAGACGCGGCGCTCTCCATATTTCGCGCGCTGAAGGCCAACGGGGCTGTGGGAATACTGGTCGACCAAAACGTGGCGCTTGAGGAAGGTGTGTTCGTGGACTTCTTCGGCGTCAAGGCGTGCGCCGGCAGCGCATTCGCCCGTCTGGCCCACAGGAGCGGAGCCGCGGTGATCCCCGGATTCGCGCTCTGGTCCGAGAAGGAGAAAAAGTATGTTTTGCGCTTCTATCCGCTGCTCGAATTCTCAGGCGACACGCAGGCCGACACACAATTGCTGCACAGTTGCATAGAAAATGTAATCCGACAATATCCGGAACAATGGCTGTGGATTCACCGCCGTTGGAAGACAC
>DASQDN010000545.1:0-14515 GCA_035634155.1 Bryobacteraceae bacterium
CATGGTAGCCGTCTGTTGTTTGGCGGTATTGATGAAGGGATAGATCCTACTGAGCCGGCGGTAGTGGTCTCGGCGTAGGTACCGTAACTTGCACGACGCCTGCGTCGACTGGTTCATGATTGGCGTTCGATAAATGGAGCAGGATCTTATGCGCTCCGGGCGAGAGACCTGCAACGATGACGGCGTTGCCGCTGCCGTCGAGCCAGTGCCACGGCGTGTCGTCAACGGTGACGCGCAGGTGTCCGACGCGCGGAGATAACGCGAGCGCCTGCGGACCGAACACCGGCACCAGTTGCACGTTCTCTGTGCGATACGGAATGATGATCACGCCACGGGACAAGGGTTCGGGGAGCGGCGAGTCGATGAAGAGCTTGGCTGCCGGCTGGGTCCGCGCCGCATCCACCGGCGCGGCTCGCGTGGCTGCTTCGACCGGAGCCTTGACACGCTCCGGTACAGTAAACTCGACTGCTCCTCGATCTAACGGCTGATGACTTGCGTTCACCAGTTGCATCACGACTTTGTGGCGCCCGGGCAGCAGGCCTCGAACAATCACTGGCTGCCCGCTCGTATTCGCCCACACCCAAGGCGCGTCATCGACGCTCACATGCACGTGACCGACCCGGGGAGAAACTGCAAGCGCCGCAGGCCCAAAGACGGGCGCTACCTGCAGCCCTCGCGTCTGATACCCAACTACTGCTGTGCCGAACGACAGTGGCGCCGCAAGAGGCGGCTCAATGATGATCCTCGGTTTGGGTCCACCCGCAGCCTCCCTGAGTAACGTTGGTCCAGAAGCCTGTCGTGCGCTTTGCGCGCCTGCTGACGCTGCAAGCAAGCACGCAACAAGCACCGATCGTACCGTCCTGTCTGTCATGAACAGACCTCCTTCTCGTTTGCCAATATCCCGGGTCCGCCGAAAGCCACCGCAGTCGTCGTGGAACACGCTGCTGAATCCGCCCAGGTTCCGGTCGAGATTCACTCGTACCCCTTTTCACGTTAGCTAGCGTGAGCAGCGATCGGCCTACCGTGCGTATCGCGTGAACACGAAGTCGCGATCTGCGACGGCTTGGTGGCAGGGGTAGCAGGCCTTCAGCACCGCGTCATCAGCGGACTTGCCCTCGTCGAATTGGGCGAATCCCCAGCCGCCGGTGGACGCGTACTTCTTCGAGTCCTTGACCATGAATTGAACTCCATTCTTCGGATGCCCGGCCACGTATGACTGCGGCCCGCCGAAGACCTTGTTGTTCTCTTCGGACCGGTCGTAACTCCAAGCCAGGCGAGCGATCATCGTCCGATCTGGGAATGGCAGCTTACCTCCGCGGTACGCCTCGATGGCTTTGTCGTTGCCCAGGATGGCCCGGATGTCGTTTAGCGAACCTTCCTCCCGGGCGACAGAGACAAGTCGCCAGTCGCGGTACCCCGGAGGAATGGTGGTTACGAACATAGGCGCGGCGGTCTTCTCTTCAGCGCCAGAACCATGTACTGTGAATGCAGCGACGCTGGCCAGCGCTGCAACGACAATGGTCAGATAAGTGCTGCCCTTCACTGCCCGTGCTCCTGGGCTGCCGCTTTGATGAACTCGAGATCGAGAGTGATCGTGACGTCCTCACCAACCAGAATTCCGCCCGTTTCAAGAGCGGTGTTCCACCCGAGTCCGAACTCTTTTCGATTGATCCTGGTGGTAGCCGACACGCCAATGCGCGTGTTGCCCCAGGGATCCCTCGTCGCACCCGTCGGACCTTCTACCTGAAAACTGACGTGCCGAGTCACTCCGTGAATGGTGAGATAACCGGTTACGGCCAGTTCGTCGTCACCGGTGCGCTTTACCTGAGTTGACCGGAAGCTCATGGTCGGGAACTGCTCCACGTCGAAGAAGTCAGCGCTCTTCAGGTGCGCGTCCCGCTGAGCCTCGCGCGTGTTGATCGTACTCACATCGATTTCGGCCGATACTTGGGACCTGCTAACGTCGCTTTCGTCTAGGGTCAGCACACCGGCGATGCCGGTGAACTGACCCTTCACGTTGGAAATCATCATGTGCTTGACCTTGAACTCGGCGACGGAATGGGCCGGGTCCAGACTCCAAGTGGTACGCGCGGTCGTTGGCGCTGAGAATGTCGTGCTCATTGTTGGTTCCTCATGCTTGTTGCGTGTGACCGACCGCGGTGGGGACATCGGACTTCACCGCGGTGTAGATCGTTACGATGTTGCCCTTCAGCGCCAGCGAGTAGGGGCAAACGCGGCTGGCGCCCTCCACTATCGATTGAGCCGTTTCCCTGTCCAGTCCAGGCAGGCTGACGTTCAAGCGAGCCGCAAGATGATGGCCGCCCTGGGCGAGGCCGAGGTCGATTTCGGCGTCAACGGCGGCATCGTCAGGCAGTGGGACTCTCTTTTTCGAGGCCACCACTTTGACTGCCGACATGAAGCAAGCGGACCAGCCGACGGCCAGCAACTGCTCGGGGTTCGTGCCTGCGCCGGACTTGCCAGGTTCGGTCAATTGAACATCCAGGCGTCCGTCGTCCGTCCGGGATGCCCCCCCATCGCGGCCTCCAGTTGTGTGCGCTTTGGCTGTATACAGGATTTTTTCGAGTGTAATCATCATGGTCTCCTTTGCTGTCATCGATTCGAATGGTTGATCTAGACGGGTGGCCTACATCGTTAGAACGACACGAAATTGCGCATCGCCGCTGAGCATTCGCGCGTAGGCTTCGGACGCACGCTCGAGCGGATACTTCTCGATAATGGGCCGGACACCTGTCAAGCGCGAGAAGTGCAGGGTGTCGTCGGAATCGGCTGGTGTTCCCGTAACCCAGCCCTGAATTGCTCGGCTTCCCGAAAGAAGTTGAATGGGAGTAACCTCGATGGGATCAAATGCCGCGCCGAGCACGATCATTTTGCCATTTGGCCCGAGCCCGTCGATCAGCCCCGACATCGCTTTGGCACTTGGAACCGTGGTCAGGACGACTTTCGCGCCGCCCATCTTCTGCAACTCGGCCGCCGGATTCGTTGCAGCGCTGTCGATGTATGCTTTCGCTCCGAGCTTGCTCGCGAGCGATGCATTGTTGGGCCCACGTCCGATCGCTACAACGTTGTAGCCGAACTTAGCTCCGTACTGGACCGCAAGATGGCCGAGACCGCCAATTCCGTGGATTGCAACCAGGTCTCCCGGGAATGCGCCACTGTGACGGAGCGAATTGAACGTCGTGAGTCCAGCGCAGAGCAACGGCGCTGCCTCGGCGGAATCCAGACCTTCAGGGATCGCAACCAAAGCTTCCACCGGCACGATCATGTATTCCTGATAGCCCCCGTCATAGCTGATGCCGGGTATCTGAAGATTTTGGCAGTTGCGAAAGTCTCCGCGACGGCACGGGACACATTCGCCGTCGTGACCGCCGTGCCAACCGACACCCACGCGCTGGCCCAAACTCCAGCGAGCAACGCGCTCCCCGAGCCTATCGAGGGTTCCGACTACCTCATGGCCTGGGATGCGCGGGTATTGAATACCCGGCATGTGGCCCTCTTTCGTGAGCGCGTCGCTGTGGCAGATTCCGCAGGCTTGTACCTTGATGCGGACCTGTCCAGCGCCGGGTTCCGGGATCTCCCGATCGACGACCTGAAAATCTCCTCCCGGTCCCGCAATCTGCGCGGCCTTCATGGTTGTTGTTGCGATCACTGTGGCTGCCATGGTGTTCTCCTCGAATGTCTGTTATGGACCTACACTACTCTCGTTCGCGCGGCGTCGGATACTCGAGCCGTTTGCGACTGTGCGGTAAACGCTACGGCGTTGTTCTTGACGAACTCCCTCAACGTACCTGGCGACCGGCCGGTCACGGTCAGCACGTCGGAAGACATTCGGTGATACTGCCCTGCACGATGCAAGTCAGCCATCGCAGCCAGGTGGTTCACTAGATGAATCGGTAGCTGACGTGCGAGCAAGCCGTCGCGCCATTCTCCGACCGGTACGTCTCTATAGGTAATCTCCCGGCCAAGAGCCATGGAGTACTCCTGGGCAAAGAAGGACATGTCCTCTGATTGCGGACCAGTCAGGTGATAGATCTTGCCGATGTGCGGTTGGGGACTCATCAGCAGCACAGTAGTCACACGCGCTACGTCGTCCACGCCGACAGGCGAGGTTTTGCCGTCACCAAACGGCAACAGGATCTGGTTCCATGACCTGACGGAACTCGCGGTGAGCGGCAGGAAGAACCCTTCGAGAAGCACCGTAGGCCGCACATGGATTACAGGAAGGCCGGACCACTTCAATGCCTCCTCAGCTAGCCAGTGCTGTTTGTGTTGGGGGCTTGCAGTGCTTTCACGGATGCTCATCTGCGCCAGCGTCATCTGGGACATATTTACGAACGCTTTTACTCGGTGCTGCTTGGCCACCGCCGCCGTATTTACTGCCGCCTCCAGGTACGACTCTGAAATGGACATGCCGAAGTACATCGCTTCACAGCCCGCAACGGCCCGGTGCAAGGAGTCGAGATCGAGCAGATCACCGATGACCACCTCGGCGCCCATGTCGCGTAACGCCTGAGCGCGATCGTCTTCGATTCGTACCATGGCACGAACGTTCTTCCCCTGCCTCAACAGCAGTTCCACAACCTTTCGTCCTATGCCTCCGGTGCGACCTGCCGCGCCCGTGACCAGAATTGGATGGCTCATATCCGTTGTTCCTTTGCACTCTCACGAGCGACTCGGCGTGAATACTGCAAACGGGTCGCCGCGGCTAAGCTGATGAAACGGCACGTGTGTCTGCGGGCGCGCCGCTACCGGTGCCCGAAAACGGAGTCGAAATGCCGACACGACCTCCAACGCGGGCCCACCGAAGCGAGCTTCTGCCATCATCAGAGGTACAAAGGAAAACACGTCGCCAGAGCAGACCAGATTCGAGAGGCTACACGACGACACGCGCGCCTATTTGACGCTATTCCTTGCGTGGCGTGGTCCGTACTCGCAAATGGGTCGCTGGAGCACTTCAACGACAAATTGTTGGCGTACACGTCACTTACCGGTTCAGCCGAGCCTAGTCCTGGAGTATGTCGGTCCACCCGGACGATCACGATCGGCTGCGGAACTACTGGAACTCATTCGATACGAACGATATCTCGGTTCGGCTCCGCCGATATGAGGGGCTACACGAGTCTTTTCGACTACGACGCCGGGCGCTTACCAGTGCAGGTGACGCGCTCCTACGTTGTATGCGACGGCGATCGCCGTAGGAGCGCCCTATGGCGAGAATGGCTTCCAATCGATTTGGGCAGCATTCCCGGACCGCTGTACATGATGACTCCACTGGGATCGGTCGAGTTCATGAATCGCAAGCTGCTCGCGCACTGGGAAGTCCCGTGTCGCGACTGGATCCATCGCGACGATCGCTCGCACGTGCTGGACTGCTGAGTCGATCGCTAGCTGCCGGAACGGAATGGGACAGCGAGCGTCGCAGCCGCGACTGCATGGCGTGTATCGTTGGCCTCGGCATCATGGTGTCCTCCGAATAGAGTTCGACGGCAGGCCGGCTCGTTGGCTCGCCGTCCTCACAGATATGGAGGAACGCACCGACCTCGAGGCGCGCTTGATGGAGCGAGCGTGAGCCCTTACGGAATGTGGAAGCACGACATAGCATCCCGCTTGTTAGCGCCCAGTCCCGAGATGCAGCGCATGCTCGGAGTCTCGCCGGAGAAGAATACTTCGGATTCTTGACTTCCTACTGAGCCGAGTACATCCCGACGACCTGCCGCGAGAAGCGGAGAGGTACGCGGTTGCCATGCCTGACAAGCGCAGCATCGATTCCGAGTATCGAACCGTCCTGGCCGGCGGGTCGATTCGGCATCTCCGCAGCACGCTCTATCACAGGCTCGACACCGATGACCGACCGCTGGAACTTCGTAGGCATCTCTGTTGAGGTGACGGAGCAGGCGCTCGCGAAAGCAGAACTCCGCGCCACCATCGACGCCATACCGGCTTTTCCTTGGACGACTCGTCCGACGGCTATGTCGACATCCTCAATGGGGAATGGCTGGAGTACACGGGTGTAACTGCTGAGCAGGCGTCTGGCTTCCAGTGCACGTCTGCTGTGCATCCGGACGACTTCAGCGGGCTTGGTAACTACTGGCAGTCGCTCGTGAGTTCCGGGCAAGCCGGTCAGTTCGAGGCGCGCCTGCGGCGATTGGACGGAGTCTACCGTTGGTTCCTGTTCCAGGCTTCGCCCATGAGCGTGCGATCCGGGCACATCGTGAATTGGTATGGAACCAAACAGGGATGTTGAACCGAGAAAAGCGGCCGAGGAAGCCCTGCGTTCGAGCGAACAACAGCTCCGCCGGTGGTCGAGACAACACCGGCTGGGATTCATCTTCCCTCGTTGCTCCGGCTTCCAACAGCCGCTGTCACGCGTGCACGGTACCGCTGTAAGCGCCCGATCGTGACAAGCGACTGCAAGCGAACGGCTTATGCGAATACGCCTAACGTAGAGTATGTTGCTGTGTCGCGATCCGATCTCAAGGATCGTCTGAGGTGTCTCCGCTTCGACGAAGGTCCGGCTGGCGCAAATGATATCTGTGCGACTTTGCCCACCAGAGCTGGCCCAAACGTGAGCGCCCCCCGGGTTGAGTTTGCATGGCGTTGGCGGTTTTCCTTGGAATCAAGTACCATGAGTGGGCCAGGGGCAATCGATGTGCAAGCCAGGTCACCGCGTCTTGAGCGGTCCACGCGTATCGATGCTGGGCGGCCGGAACGCCCACGATGCCGTCGGCGCGGCCGCTTTGCGGAACCCGGGCGAAGCTCATTGAGGTCGCGTCGTGAGTTCAGACACACGAGAAATCGCAATTCCGGCAGACGTCCTGCTGAGTTGGCAGCGTATCGTCGATCTGCTGGCGAACATCATGCAGGTCCCTTCCGCGGTGGTGACTCAAGTCGAGCCGCCGGATTGCACATACTACACCACGGTGGTATCCAGCAACTCGAAGGGCAATCCCTTTCCGATCAATCAGATCTTCTCGCTAGACATCGGAACGTTCTGCGAGACGGTAATCAAGAAACGTGAACCGCTGCTTGTTGCGAACGCACTGGAAGACGATCAATGGAAGTCGGCTCCGGAGATCGGTGTCGGGATGGTCTCGTATCTGGGATTTCCAGTCGCCTGGCCTGATGGCCGGATCTTCGGAACAATCTGCGTACTTGACAGTAAAGCGAATCACTACAGCGACCTGTACCGGGAGCTTCTTTCACATTGCCGCGATGTGCTGCAAGGAGATCTCCAGACATTAACCCGCTTGGGCAGTGAGATTGAGGCGCAGAAAGTGCATCTCAGCGAACTCTTTACGCGGGTTCCGGAGGCGATCGTACTCGTCGATCAGGAATCCAGGATACTGCGTAGCAACCCGGAATTCACCAGGATCTTTGGGTACACAGCGGAAGAAGCGCTCGGCAAACGAATTCAGGATCTCATTGCACCGGACGATCTGCAGGAGGAGGCCGAGAACCATATGTATCGAATGGTCCGCACGGGAGAAGTTTTCGCCGTCGAGACCGTCCGCAGACACAAGAGCGGCACCCGCGTTCCAGTCTCCTTGATATGCGTCCCTGTAGAATCCAACGGTAATCGAGATTCCGGGTACGCGATCTATCGAGATGTTACGGAAACAAAGCGGCTTCAGGATGAGGTCAGACAGGAGCGTGATCGGTTACGCCTGCTTCTGAACATCACCAACAGCATGATGGCGAGGCTCGACCTCGGGAATCTCGTCGAAGCACTCTCCAGGGACCTTGCGAGCGTAACAAAATCCGATTTCTGTGCCTTGATGCTTCCGGACTCGGACCGCGAGCACTTGCGAGTAGCTACAGTCTACCAGTCGGATCCCCGGGGCGCGATACGTAAGGACATGGCTGTCCACATCAGCGGTTCCATATGCGGAGATGTGCTTCGAACAGCTCGATGCGTTCGAATCCCCAGCTTTGACGAGTCGGCTGGCACACTCGAGAGGCCCGGGAACACTCACGGTCAAGCCTTCAACACCCATGTCAGGGCTGAAGGTCTCAAATCTGCCTGCTGTCTTCCGCTGATCAGTAAAGGGCGAGCGATTGGCGTCCTAATGGCCGCCAAGCGAATCGAGCACGGATTTTCGGCAGAGGACGAGCTCTTTCTGGAACAGTTGGGGCATCAAGTTGCTATCGCGGTGGAGAATGCATTGGAGTATGGAAGAACGACGGAGACACTTAACAGCGAGGCAGAGCAGAAGCGGTATCTGCAAGAAGAGATATGGAGTGAGCGTAACTTCGGCAAAGTTGTTGGCGCAAGCCCCGGCTTGAAGACGGTACTGGAACAAGTATCGGTTGTAGCACCCACCGACTCCGGGGTGCTGATCCTGGGAGAAACCGGAACTGGAAAAGAGTTGATCGCCCGGCAACTTCATGAACTGAGTCCCCGAAGGAGCCAGGCGTTTGTGACACTCAACTGCGCCGCTATTCCCCTGGGACTCCTGGAAAGTGAACTGTTCGGCCATGAAAGGGGGGCGTTCACTGGCGCCATAGCTCCGAAGCGTGGGAGATTCGAACTGGCTAACAAGGGGACGCTCTTCCTCGATGAAATCGGTGACATCCCGCTAGAGCTACAAGCTAAGCTACTGCGTGTTCTGCAGGAGCAGGAGTTCGAGAAGTTGGGCAGCACTCGGACGCTTAAAGTCAACGTCCGTATTGTGGCTGCCACACATCGTGATCTGGCGAAGATGGTCGCCCAGCAGATGTTTCGTGAAGACCTCTATTATCGTCTGAAGATCTTTCCCGTAGTCATTCCGCCATTGCGGCAACGGAGAGACGACATCCCATTATTGACACGTCACTTTGTCGGCGTTTACTCGCGGAAGATGAACAAGAATATCGAAAGGATTCCCGACCTTGTGATGGAGGCATTGTTGGGGTATAGTTGGCCCGGGAACGTTCGCGAATTGCAGAACTTTCTTGAGCGGGCGGTAATTCTCTCCCGTGACTCCGTTCTGCGCGCGCCTATTTCCGAGTTAGCGCCTCTCGACCACTCGACCCAAGCTCCCCCACCAGTAAATGTGCTTGAACAGACAGAGCGCGAACAAATCGTCCGTGCCCTCGAGCAGAGCAACTGGATCGTGGGCGGGCGGAATGGGGCTGCCGCGCGGCTTGGGCTCAAACGTACGTCCCTCGTTTATCGGATGCAGAAGCTCGGAATCGGCCGCGGCGGCCCAGCCGCCAAAAGCCAGAGCCAAACGTGAGCAGTGTCGGTCTTCCGTCCTTTTTCCGTCTCATCCAGCAAACTGTTCCGGACCGGTCGAGCGCTGCAAGTCATAGGAAACGCTACAAAAGGGATCTAGATCGGTCCACACTGCTGTTCTGGTGGTATAGTTGCGTCCTCTCCCTCCCAGGGGAGGCCGGCGCTATGCCAGATCTGATCGAATCGAGCGCGAGATTCCGAGCGTTGCTGTCTAAAGTTGACATGGTCTCGCCAGTGGTTTCAGCTGTCCTGATTCAGGGAAAAACGGGCACTGGCAAGGAAGTGATTGCACGAGCGATTCATGACGCGAGCCCGCGCCGCAAGAACCGCTTCGTCACGCTTAACCGTGCAGCCATTCCGAGTATGCTGCTCGAGCGTGAGCTTTTTGGCTATGAAAAGGGCACCTTCACCGGCGCCGTGGGTCAGAATGCAGGGCGCTTTCAGGCGGCAGACCGGGGTACGTTGTTCTTGGATGAAATCGGAGATCTTCCTCTTGAACTGCAACCCAAGCGCCTGCGTACACTTCAGGAGAAGCAGGTCGAGCGACTGGGCGGGGGGCCTACGACTCAGCTGGACGTACGAGTGCGAGTCATTGCCGCGACGAATCAGGACCTCGGTCGGATGGTTCAGGAGCGGAAGTTCCGGCCCGATCTCTATTACAGACTGAACCTCGCATCGAGTTCACCCGCGTCCCGCAAGCGGATTCCGCCAGATCTGTACGTAACGACAGCATCGCGGGAAGTGTCACCGGAGCTTCGCCCCACCAGAAGATCGTGTTCTACGCAGAGACCGGGAAGTGGTGGGGGCAACCGCTATTCGAACGGCCTGTGACAGACCTCCGCCAGGACTTACGGTGACCAACGCGACCCACTTGGGCACTCACTACCGGCGCGGCTCATTCAGTTACGGCGGATGAGCGGGCCAGGAAGTTGCCTTCGGGCAGATCGTAGATCACGCTTGAGCTTTCAGGCGAACGGTTTAGTTTGTCTGATGGTACGCGAAGCAGCGCCCCGTGAGCGCATCGCGGATGAACAGCGACCCCTAGTACCATGGTGGAATTCTGTGTGTACTCACTGCGAGTTCCACTCCAACCCTCAATCAACAAGCATGATGCGCATCCGAACGACCGCAGGTCATGGCAGGAGCTGCGACGTGTTTTTGAGCGCTTCGCAATCCGCCGGTGAAGCGCAGGTGTTTTCTTGTCCGGAGACGAAGCCAAGATGATTCGAGTACTTTTCGCCGACGACCATCCTCTCCTGCGAGAAGGTATCGCAGCGCTTCTCGGGGATCTGCCAGACATACAGTTAGTCGCCGAGGCGGCGACTGGTCGCGAGGCGATTGAACTTTTTCGCGCGCATCGCCCGGACGTCACACTCATGGACCTGCAGTTGCCCGACATGTCGGGTGTCGATGCAATCAGCGTCATCCGTGACGAGGACCCCACAGCTCGCATAGTCGTCCTGACAACGTATGGAGGGGATGTGCAGGTTGCGCGGGCTCTCAAGGCCGGCGCCCGAGCGTACCTTCTAAAGGGAGTACCGCGGAAGGAAGTGATTGACACCATTCGGGCGGTTCATGCAGGACAGAAGCGTTTGAGCGCAGAAATTGCTGCCGAGATTGCCGAGCACGCCACCGATGATGTCCTCACAGGACGAGAAATCGACGTCCTTCGACTAGTCGCGCTGGGCCACGCGAACAAGGACGTTGCGGCGCACCTCTACATCGCCGAGGATACCGTCAAGGGATATCTTAAGAACGTCATGGCGAAACTCGGAGCCAGAGACCGAACACACGCAGTCACCATTGCCCTCAAGCGTGGAATTATAAAGCTATAGCGCTCCCAAAAAGCGCAACCCAACCGCTGTGCCACTCACTGGCGCCTTCTAGTCACGCCAGGAACATCGATCCGACATCACCCTGCCGTGTCGTCATGCCAACACTCCTCAGACTGCGCGCAGAAAACGATTAAGTAAGTACCTCGAAAGGGGTAATACGTAGCCCCGCACTTGGGTGGGCTAGTCGCACCTGTTGTGGGGTTGGTTGCAAAGCCAAGCAACCGCACAATAGGTCCAAAGCCAGCGAACTGCAAGATCGACACTGGCGATTTCAGGAATAGAGGACACTCACTTGTTACGCACATCCACCCCTCCCGTTGAATCGCAAGAAGACGTAATTGGTCAGACTCCGGCCTTTGCACACATTCTCAATCAGGTTCGGATCATCGCGAAGAGCGATGCCGTCACTTTGATCCAGGGCGAGACCGGCACCGGCAAGGAGGTTATCGCAAAAACGATTCACAACCAAAGCTCGCGCCGTCAGGGACCATTCGTGAAACTCAATTGCGCCGCAATCCCGGGGCCGCTTCTCGAGAGCGAGCTCTTCGGCCATGAGCGCGGCGCCTTCACTGGCGCTTACGCCCAAACCAAAGGGCGCTTCCAGCAGGCGCACAACGGTACGCTGTTTCTGGACGAAATCGGTGACCTGCCGCTCGAGCTGCAACCCAAGTTGCTGAGAGCCCTGCAGGAGCAGGAGTTCGAGCGTCTTGGTAGCACCCAGACGATTCGTGTGAATGTGCGCGTCGTGGCGGCTACAAATCAGGACTTGGCACAGCTCGTGTCCGTCAAGCAGTTTCGGGCCGACTTGTACTATCGCCTGAACGTCATCCCAATCTGCCTCCCCCCGCTTAGGGACCGCGCCGGCGACATTCCCGATCTCGTCGAGCACTTTGTCAGGAAGTTCTCGAACCGTCACGGTAAGCCGATCGATGTCATTCCCCAGGATGTCATGGATTTCCTGAAGCATCACGATTGGCCCGGGAACATTCGCGAATTGCAGAACTTCATCGAGCGTGCGGTGGTTTTGTCCCCCGGATCGGTTCTGCGACTTGCTTTGACGGAACTAAAACAGATCACGAAGCAGCAGTCGCCGGCAGTGTCGCGCACGCTTGCGGCCGCCGAACGAGATCACATCATGGAAGTGTTGACGCAGACGAACTGGCTAATCGGAGGCAACGATGGTGCTGCCGCTCGTCTGGGACTGCCCCGAACTACTCTGATCTACAAAATGCGTAAGCTCGGAATCGATACGAAGCGAAGTGGTCGGCCGCTCAAAATCCAGGAGCCACTATTTGCGGCTTCCGATCGGTCTATGGCTTTTGCGGGAGCACTCTAACGGCGACGATCTTTCGGCGAGTCTGATGTGCAGTAGTCTACGTGGCTTATCTCTGGCGAGCCCCCTCAGGCTATCTGTCCGGGAAGAGTCCAGGTTTTAACAGGCGCAGGCGCCCTCGAGGAGTTGTCATGGGATCAATGGCGGTCGAGGTTGTGAGGCAACGCAAAGCGTGGGCAAGATCCAGCGCAGAGTTGCACATCGACGAGTATCTGCGCGAAAGACTGATGCCGGTGGAGGGCACAATCCCACACGTTCATGGCATCGAGATGTACGGTGAATGCCAGCCCGCGCAGACGGCTGGCGGTGACCTGTTCGAGTACATCAACTTTCAGCATCGGTACGATGTCGATGCGCGGATCGAGAGCGCTCTAAAAGCGTCACGTGACATTCTGGAAGACAAACCGTCGCGGCGCTCTGATTGTAATGGCCCGAGCGACTACATGCAATGGCTGAAGGCCAGGCCGGATTACAGGAGTGAATGGGAAGGCGCATACAAACAGGTTCGAAGCTTGGAGATGGCGCACGTTGCTGAGAACCTGTCGGGCCTACGCGACCTTGCCGGCATTCTAATCGTGGATGCACAAGGCCACGGAGTAATCTCGGCCAAGATTGCATCCACTGTGCACGACACCTTTCATGCGCTAATGCTGTCAGAGCTGGATCATCACGGAATGACAACCCCGGCGTTCTTCGAGAACCTCAACCTTCGTCTGGCGCATTCGGTCTCGGCGCGGAATGCGTTGGGCACATTGGATGACGGGGCAGCGCGCGAGATTGCCACCATGGTCTACGGCGAGGTGAGCTCATCCGGCCATTTTCGTTTCGTAAACTTCGGGCACCCGCCTCCGCTGTTATTCTCAGCCGCAACTCAGCGCTTCCGTGACTTACCGGCAATTCAGATGGTGCAACTCCTGCCGCTCGGTTTGGACGTTCCTGAAGATCATCCGGACCGGCGCCGGTATACATCGTTACGCTCCAGGCCGAGTAGCGCCGATTGTTCCGACATCGCCGATATCGCGTTCATCGATCCCGGTGACATTTTGTTCCTGTACAGCGACGGTCTGTACGACGGCAGCGCCGAAGACGAGCGCCTTGAACTGGAGGATATCATTCGTGTTCATTCGCTACGCTCCGCCAGGGAGATCTCTAGCGCGATTTTGGATTACGCCGTAAGGAGAGACCGGATCCGCATTTCACTTGGTCAGGCGGACCTCGTTGATGACAAAACCGTCGTTGTGGTCAAGCGCAGCAGCGCATCGTGAGGCCCGCGATCTGCTGAATCCAGGGAGTTGGCGCGAGTAGGGCCCCAGATCACAGTTTACTTCTTCGCAGTATCGTAGAACGCCACCCGAGCGGGCAGTTCTACCAAAACTTCTGTGCCTGCCGACGCACGGGAGAATACGTGAAGCTGGGCGCCTAGCCGCTCAGCGCGTTCACGCATTCCTATCAGTCCCCAGTGGCCCTCGCGGCCGTTCTGCAAGATTGCGGGATCGATACCCTCGCCGTCGTCGCGCACGAACATTCGAAAGCTGTCCGGAGCATACGTAAGTTCCACCTCGACGTGCCGAGCACGCGCGTGGCGGAAGGCGTTCATCAGAGCCTCACGTCCAATTCGATACAACTCGTCCTGGACGACAGGGTGCAATTCACGGCGCCGGCCTTCAACAATCACGCGGAAATCCACTGAATCAGCCGCACCGATGTCGCGCCAAGTTTGTGATAGAGCACTTTCGAGCGGCACGGAAACGGATCCAGTCGCCCGCAGTCCCTGTACGGCGTTCCGCCCTTCCTCGATTACCTGCTGCATCAACTGCAGCGCACGCGCCACCAGAGGGCGGGATGCGGTATTCTCCGGCATAATGTCTGCCGCGACCTGGAGTTGCATCGCGGCGCTCAGGAAACCCTGCAGCAGAGTATCGTGAAGTTCCTGTGCGATACGCGTTCGCTCGGCGAGTCGCTCCTCAAACCTCAGGTTCATCGCCGCGCGGATACGACTCAGGCGATCGCGGTAGGCCATTACGATGGCTGTTAGAACCAGAACCGCCCCTGCAACCCGAAACCACCATATCTGCCAGAATCGAGGCTCGGCTTCGAAGTCCACGCTCACCTCCG